>JADLGF010000198.1 GCA_020849415.1 Thermomicrobiales bacterium | reverse complement strand
TCAGTTCGAGCGAGAGCACCGTCGCCGGCAGGATCAGGTGGTGGAGATTGTCGAGCAGCGCCGGGGTATCGCCCGAGCGGCTCGACATGCCGAAGGCCGGCATGATCGGGATGCGGGCGGCAAAGAGATACAGCACGATCAACGCAAAGAAGAAGCCGGGGATCGAAAGCCCCACCAGTGAAAGCACGCTGAGCAGGTAATCCCAGAAGGTGTAGGCCTTCAGCGCCGCCAGCACCCCGAGCCCAACCCCGAGCACGGTCGAGATCAGCAGCGCCGCGCCCATCAATTCGAGCGTCGGGGGCACCCGGGCCAGGATCCGGTCGAGCACCGGCTCCTGAGTCATGTAGGAGTAGCCGAGATTGCCGGTGAGCGCCTCGCGCAGCCAGATCAGGTAGCGCACCGGAGCCGGTTTGTTCAGCCCGTAGTGCTCGCGCATCTTTTCCAGATCGCCCGCCTGCAACTGCTGGTCGGGGCTGATCATGGCGGTCACGGGGTCGCCCGGCGCCAGGTTGATGAAGGCGAAGGTAACGATTGAAATCGCAAAGAGCAGCGGGATCATGATCAAAAACCGCCGCAGAATGTAGTGCCCCACCCGCCCTGCCTCTCCAGGTCGTCATTCGCAACGAGTGACCCTCACCCGGCCGCTGGCGCGTCCACCCTCTCCCGTTGCGACGGGAGAGGGTACGTTGCGGCGCTGCTTCTCCCCCTCTCCTGCCGCAGCGGGAGAGGGGGTCAGGGGGTGAGGGTCGTCCCTTCTGCTAGTCCTTGGTCCACTCGTAGGCGCGGTACTGCCAGGGATCCTCGTGGCCGAGGAGGATCGTGCGCACCTCGATATCGGCCAGCGTCGCGGGCGGATCGCCGGTGGTATCGAAGAAATCGACGCCAAACTTGCGATTCCGCACCCACCACATGTTCTGCATGTAGACGGGGCAAACCGGCAGCAGTTCCAGCATCTCTTCGGCCAGCGCCTGGTAAACCGGAATCCGCTCCTCCTGGTTGACCAGCCGCCGCCCCTCGTCGATCTTCGCGTCCAGCTCAGGCGTCGCAAGGCCGAAGGCGTTCTGCGAGGTCGTGCGCAGGTGGAAATTGAGGAAGCCGTCCGGATCGGGGAAGACGCCGAAGGTCACGCGCACCAGTTCGAATTCGTGCGTCTGGTAGAAGCGCTCCACCCAGACCGAGGTATCCATCTCCTCGTATTCGACCTTGAGTCCGACATCGGCCAGCATCTGCTGCTCGGCGGCGGCCATGGCGCGGATATCGTCGTTGCCGAACTGAAGCACGTTCACCGTCAGGACGCGTTCGGAATCCCAGCCCGCTTCCTCGAGCAGGGCGCGCGCCGCGTCGGGATCGAACGGATAGCGATCGGCCCACTCATCCTTCTGGTACCAGGCGTGGGTCATGTGGGTGTTGTAGATAGTGCCGTTGCCGCCGTTGAAGGCATCGACCAGCGCCTGCCGGTCGAGCGCGTGCAGCAGCGCCTTGTGGATGCGCGGATCGGTCAGGTAATCGTGCCGGAAGTTCCAGCCGTAGCCCACCACCGAGCTGCCCGGCGTGGCATCGAGGCGGAAGCGCTCATCGCCGATGAATTTCTCGAACATCGAGAAGGTGGCCGTGCCGCCATCGAGCGCCGGCATATCGACCTCTTCCCGGTCCATCGCGATCTGGAGCGTATCGGGCGAGGTGATGATGTTGAAGACGATCTTGTTGATCGCCGGCGGGCCGAAGTGATAATCAGGGTTCGCCTCGACCTCGATGTACTGATCCTGCGCGTAGCTAACCCACTTGAAGGGGCCGGTGCCGATCACCTGGTTGATCACCTGCGGCTGCGCGCCGATTTCGGCCGGCGCCACCTCGCCGAGGATGTGCTTCGGCATGATCGGCAGCATCACGGTTTCGTTCAGGAAGAGCCCGTTCGGGAATTCCATCGTGAAGGCGATCGTGTTGTCGTCGATCACCTCGATGCCCTCGAGGGTATCGGTCTCACCGGCGGTGAAGGCGGCCGCGCCCTTGATCAGCGCGAAGCGGCCGGCCAGGGTGGTGCCCGATTCCGGATGCACCGCCATCGTGTAGGTGAATTCCACGTCAGCCGCCGTGAACGGTGCTCCGTCGTGCCAGGTCACGCCCTCCCGGAGGTGGAAGGTGTAGGTCAGCGCGTCCTCGGAGACCTCCCAGGTGTCCGCGAGATCGCCGTAGAAGGTCTTGTTGGCGGGATCGGGCTTGGTAAGGGTGGAAAGGACGGTGAAGAAGGGCCACCGCTGCGAGGCGCTGACCGCCGTGAGCGGATTGAAGCCGGGCGGCACGAGATTCAGGCCGAGCGAAAGCTCGCCGGCCGGCGTGGCCGCGGCCTCGTTCCAGCCCGGAATTGCCGAAAGCCAGGCGGTGGCGCCGACGCCAAGGGCGGCACCCCCGATCAGCTTGCGCCGATTGATGAGATGGGTCGAACGTTCGTCCTTCACGGAACCTGCCTCCTTGAACAATGGACCGGCCGGAAGAGGACCCTTTTTCGTGGTATCCACGATGTCGATTGACAAGAAAGAACGTAACATTGGCCCTTGAGTTCGTCAACAGGTACATCCTACGTCGGACGTCGTATCAGGCTTGGCGTCCAAAATCGTG
>JADLGF010000197.1 GCA_020849415.1 Thermomicrobiales bacterium | reverse complement strand
CCGGTGTCGATGTCCATCCGGTCGAGCCGGCGCGAACGAGTCCGCTCTTCGATCTCGACAACGTGGTGGTGACGCCGCACACGGCCGGATCGAGCGCCGAAGCGTTGGCGACCGTTGGTGAGATGATCTCGACCACCACCATCGCCGCGCTGCGTGGCTACTCAGTGCCGAACGCGGTCAACATGCCGCCCGCCACCTTGCACGCGCCGGAATTGCAGCGGCTCACGACGGTCGCCGGCGCGGCCGGTCACCTGCTCTCCGTGTTGCAGCCGGAGATCCCCTCGAGCATCCGCATGATGACGCGCGGACTGGTTTCACCCGACATCGTCGAGCACGTTTTCGCTTCGGCGGCGGCGGAAGCGTTGGCGCGATGGTCGGGCCGGCGGGTGACCCCGGTCAATGCCCGCGTTGTGGCGGCTGATCTTGGAATCGAGCTGCGCTCGGTCAGCAGCACCGCCGAGAACATGACCGACGCTGAGTTCACCTTTGAAGCGCCGGGCGAAACGCCGCGCTACGTCAAGGTCGCCTGGGACCGGCAAAACGCCGGCATCGTCGAGGTCGATCGGTTCTCGCTGGAACGGGCGTTGAGCGGCTACGTGCTGATCACGCACCACCGGGATCAGCCGGGCGTGGTCGGCCGTATCGGCACAATCCTCGGCCGGCACGAGGTCAACATCGCCGGCATGCAGGTCGGCCGCCGCACGCGCGGTGGCGAGGCGATTATGGTGATCAACATTGACGATGACGCTCCGGAAGCGGTGCTGCACGAAATCAAGAGCATCCCGGGTATCGTGAACGCCGTGGTGGTCTCCCTGCCGCAATCGACCACCGCCACCCCGACCATGCCGACGCTCGCTTCAACCGCCCGGCGGTAGCGACTCAGGCGGCGATCGTCATCTGCGTCATCGGGAGATAGACGTGGAAGGCGGCGCCGCCGCTGGGGCTTTCGTCGACCCGCACCGTGCCGCCGTGGGCGGCGACCAGTTCCCCGACAATGTAGAGACCGAGACCGAGACCGTTGATCTGGCTGATCTCGGCTTCATGGGTGCGGTAGAAGGCGGAGAAGATGCGGTCGCGGTCTTCGGCCGGAATGCCGGGACCCTCGTCGCTCACGGTCAGTACCACGTACTGACTGCGCCGCTCGACCGCCAGATCGATCGTGATCGAGCCGCCGGCCGGGCTGTATTTGACGGCGTTTCCGACCAGGTTGTCCACGATCTGGTGCAGCCGGTCGTGATCCCACTCACCCACCACCGCGCTACCGTGATAGTTGAACTTGATGGCGTGGTTCGGCGCGCTCGCCTGCCGGGAGGTCAGGACTTCCTCGCAAACCTCCACCAGATCGGTCGGTTCGAGCCGGATATCGAGCGAGCCCGATTTGAGGCGCGAGACTTCGAGTAAATCCTCGACGAGCCGGGTCATGCGATCTACGTGACTCGAGATGTTCTGCAACCATTTCACCTGCTGCTCGTGACCACCCTCGCGGATGAGATCGCGCGTCACGAGCTGCACGAAGCCGCGGATCGGGGTCATCGGCGAGCGGAGCTCGTGTGACACGACCGAGACGAACTCATCCTTGAGTTTGGTGGCGTCCTTGAGCGCGCGGATATCGCGGAAAACGAGCACGGCGGCGGCAATCGAGCGGTCGAGCTCCAGCAGTGGCGCGGCGCTGGCGAGCACCGGTGTCTCCCGCCCGTCACCCAGCCGGACGAGCAACTCAACACTGTCGACCACGTTCCCGGTGCGGAGCGCCTCGATGTGCGGCAGCTCGGACGGATCGACCGGATCGCCGTCGGGCGTCAGGAGCCGGTTACCGACATCCGAGAGCGGACCCACCGTCTCGAGCGTGCCGAGCATTCGGGTCGCGGCGGAGTTGAAGAGGAGCACGCGGCCGTCCGGCGGCGCGACAAGCAACACCGCCTCGGGCATCGCCTGGATGAGTTCGGTAAGGCGATCGCGAGCGTCCTGGGCGCGTTGGAGCTGGGTGGCGCGGGCATCGCCGGCACGGGCGGCGCGGAGCAGCGCGGCGGCGCGGGTGGCGATCGCCTCCGCGCGCGCGGCCTCGGTGGCGCTGAAGCGGTGCGGCAGGATCAGGCCGGTGATGGCGATGCCGATCAGGGTGTCGTCGGCCACCAGCGGTACGCCGAGCGCCGATTCGAAGCCGAGGTAGGCCAGAATCGGATCATTGACCAGGTTCGATTTCGAAAGGCGCTCGACCATCGCGGGACGGCGTTCGAGGGCGATCCGGCCCGCGAAACCCTCATCGACCGGGAAATAGTCGGGCAGGCCGAGTCCGACATCATTGATGCCGTACTGCGCCACGCGCGCCAGCGACCCGCTCGGCTCGTCATAGAGCAGCACGATCCCGCCATGCGCGCGGTTGGCGCGGAGCATGGCGTCGAGGAGCAACCGCATCGCCTGCTCCTCGGAGGCGATGCCGGCGTCGCCCCGGCTGGCGGCTTCGAGGGTCGAGAGCGCGGCGGTGGCGGCGCGGGCGGCGTTCGCTTCGCGCCGGTCGATGGCGCTCTCCGATTTCACCTGCTCGATCAGCATGATCAGGCAGAAGCCGATCGCGATGATCATGACGTAGGTGAGCCCCTCGGTGACCGAGCCGGGCCAGTTGAACATGACGCGGTCGCCGATGAAGAAGAGGTTCAACCAGACCGCCGAAACGATCAGCGCGGTGATACCACCGCTCCAGCCGGCCAGGTAGGTGCTCAGCGCGACGGCGAAGAGGAAGATGATGCCGGGGGTGCTGACCGGCAGGTTTTGGCCGAGGATGGTCAGGATCGCCGCCGGCAGCACCACCGCCACTGTGCCGGCGATGATCTGCCACGCCTGGAGATGCTGATACTCCGCGCGGCCCGCGAGCGCGAACGCGCGCAGACCGGCCACCCGGTCCGCGGGTTCGTTACGGCGCTTGACGATCGAACCGGTGG
>JADLGF010000196.1 GCA_020849415.1 Thermomicrobiales bacterium | reverse complement strand
GAATACTCGTTCGTTGCGCACAAGTCACCCCGACCGGCAGTTGTTCTCGGAACACCCGAGGCGGACGGTCGGAATTCTCCGCATCCGCGCGGTTTCCGCCGCTTCCGCGCTCGTGATCGCGCTGGTATGCTGATGGCAAAGTTCAGAAGGGGGGAGATCAACATGGCGCAGGCGTTCGATCCTTCATTGCCCGGCGAAATCACCATCGCGGCCAATCTCTACCTGGCCATCGAATCATTCGAGGCACAGGCGGTGTTCGATTGGCTGATCGATAACCCCGATACCCGCATCGAAGGTTCGGATCTGGCGGATCGGCTCGAATTCGACGAGCACAAGCAGGTCGGCATCGCCATGTACGAGATCGGCGAGAAGGCGGCCCTGCTCGACCGGAAGCGGCCGTGGCTGGAGGGCCAGCTCGGCTACTTGATGCCGATGGACCAGGGTGCGCTCTTCCGCTCCGCCCGCGAAAAAGCCCAGCGAGAAATGGAAAACCAGGGCTAGCGATCGGCCAACCCCGGTTGCCCCACGAACCCCGAACTGAAGCGGGTTCCTATGAGATTGACGCCGCCGACGGCTGAACCCAATCGTTGTAGGGGCGTCTCTTGTGGGCGCCCGATCGCCCGCAGGCAATGGTCCACCCGGTCGGGATCAGGGTTGTTCCCGGGGAATCCAGACCGGTGCGAACGGCGTTCGTCGCCTGCGGGCGACCGGGAGGCCACAAGAGCCTCCCCGACAAAGCCAGCCTGCGGCGTTCGATGCCTGCCAACGTCATCGGCACCCGCTTTAGCCGCGAACCTGGGTGAGGTCGCGGAGATACGCACCCATGATGTTGGAGTTGCCGTCGATCACGGCGGTGTAGTAGGTCAGGAATAGGGTGCCGTCCGGGAGTTGGATCACCGATGGTTTACCGCAGAACCAATCGGGAGATTGGTAGATCTGGCCGACCCACTCCCAGGTCAGGCCGTCATCGGTGCTGACCACGCAGCTCACGCCCGGACGATCCGGCTCACGATCCCGGTAGAAGTTGATGAGCGTGCCGTCCCGCAACTGGTGGAGGCAGGGGGTGCTCCCGTGAAACCCCGCCGGCTCCGGCTCGGTCCAGCTCGCGCCGTCATCGGATGAGTAACTCCGGTAGGTGTGGAACGGCGCTTGTTCTGACCGGATCAGGGCGAGAATCCGCCCGTCAGCGAGCCGGGCGAGGGACGTGTCGTTGAAATCGATAGTCGGACTCGATGCGATGATGACCGGCGGCGTAAAGGTGCGGCCGCCGTCGCTCGTAGTGGTGACCGCCGCCTCCCACCCGACGCCGTTGTCTTCCCGGGTGCCCTGGATGCAAAAGAGCAATCGGCCGTCCGGGAGCACGAACGGATCGTTCGTGCCGTAGAACTCCACCCAGAACGGCCAGAACTTCTCGATCGGTTCCAGCTCGCCCCAGCTTTGGCCGTTATCGGTCGACCGGGTGATATAGGAATGCGTGTTGAACATTTCCAGCCCGTAGCGTGTATCGGGGTTGAGCTTGCGTTGGAACTTGCCGAGAATCATCAGGAGCGTACCGTCCGGCAGCACCTTCAGCCCATTCACCGGCGAACTGATCCAGCCCGGCTCCACGTGGAGCGCAATCGAGTGATCCCAGGTGCGGCCGTTGTCCCGCGAGCGTTTGATGGTGGTGGCGCCGTCATTCCGGTTCTCCGGAGTGGCCGACTCGTAGTAGCAAACGAGCAGATCGCCGTTGGGCAACCGCCGCGAAGAGCCGTCGTAACGACCGCGCGACGGCGGCCCGCCCGCCACAACAACGCTCTCCAGAATCTCGATCGGCGCATTCGGAAGCAACGCGCCCAGCTTTCGTTCCTGCTCCATCGATTCGTGTCCCTCGCGTTTTTTCGCGGAAGCGGATCGTTAGCGATCGACCGCGCGCTTGGTGAACTGCGGGATCACATCGGCCGCCACCTGACGCAGGATCGGCTCTTCGGCCGGCACGCGCGGCCACGGCAGCTGAAAATCGGTGAAACCGGCCGCGATGTAGGCCTCGGTATTCCGCTGGAAATCGGAGGCGGAGAGCAGAAAGTTCCGGCTCGGGCTGATCGAGCGGACGATCTCGTCCGGATCGCGGCCGACCTCCTCGCAGGCGCGGGTGAGCGCTTCGTTCTGCTCCTTCGCCGTTTCCGGCTCGCCGCGCGCGTTCCAGATGTCGGCGTAGCGGGCGGTCAGCCGCAGCATGCGCGGGGCCGAAGCGCCGATCAGCACCGGCAGCTTCTTCTGCACCGGCTTCGGCTCGAACGGGGAATCGATCAGTTCGTAGTACTGGCCGAGGTAGTTGGTGCGCTCCTCGATCTGCAGCAGCCGCCAGATTTCCAGCGCCTCGGCGAAGCGATCGACCCGCTCTTTCGCGGAGGGGAATTCGAAGCCGTAGGCTTCGTGCTCCCGCTCCAGCCAGCCGGCGCCGACCCCGAAATCGACCCGCCCGTTCGACATGTGATCGACCGTCACCGCCTGCTTGAGCAGGAAGGCGGGATTGCGGTAGGTGTTGCCGCAGACCATCACACCGAGCCGCACCCGCGTGGTGACAAGCGCCAGCCCGGCCAGGATCGTGTACGCCTCGTGGGTCGGGTCCATCACATCCTTGAGACCGTAGAAGTGATCGACCACGTTGAAGCCGTGGAACCCGAGCGATTCGACCTCCCGGGCGCGATCGGCGAGATCGGTCCACGGGGCGCGCTGCCCGCAAACGATGCTGAATCGAACTGGATGCGTCGTCGCCATTCTTCCCTTCCCCCGTTGGATCCGCGGACTTTGCACCAGTGTACCGATCACGCCCGATTTCCGAAACCGGGGCGGTTTCCCTGCGTGCTACCATCGCCAGAACGACCGATTGCTTTCAGCCCCGAATGAGGACCCGCATGCAAAGTGGAGAAGAGGGACAGCCGCTCGAAATGCTCGGCATGGCCGAGGAATCGATGCTCGCCTACGCCGAATCGTTGATCGAGGATCAGGCGCGCCTGACCGCCGCCGAGCGGGGCGTGTCGCTGGAAGAAGAGCTCGATACCCCCGGCTACGCCGCCGCCCGATCGGCGCTGGCGTACGTGGTGAAGGTGATGGTCGCCAACAACGCGTACATCACCAACCACCTGCTGGAGCTCGGCATCCTCCAGGCCGGCGATGGTCTTCGGCTGGCCGACGAAGAACGGTGAGCGGGTTCGATCTCCGTTGCTCCGGATACGGGCGCGTAGCGGCCGCTGATCCGAAGGAATGGCGCTGCCCCGAGTGCGCGTCACCGCTCGAACTGATCGATCGGCCGGCCTTCACCACTGAAATGATCGACCGGTCCGCACCCGGGCTCTGGCGCTACCGGCGAGCCCTGCCGTTCGCGCCGGAACGCCCGGTGACCCTCAACGAGCCATCCACTCCCCTCGTGCCGGTGACGATCGCCGGCGCGCCGGTCTTGGCCAAGCTGGATGGATTGCTGCCCACCGGTTCGTTCAAGGACCGGGGGATGTCGGTGCTGGTCAGCTGGTTGGCGGAACGGGGCGTCACGCACGTCGTCGAGGACTCGTCTGGCAACGCCGCCGCGTCAATCGCCGGGTACGCGGCCCGGGCCGGCCTCGGCTGCACCGTCTACGCACCGGCGACCGCCTCGCCCGGGAAGCTCGTCCAGGCGGCGGCGTTCGGCGCCGAGGTGAAATTGATCACCGGCAGCCGTGACGATGTCGCGCACGCCGCCGAGAACGCCGCCTTGGAACCGGGGGCCGCGTACGCCACGCACAACTGGCACCCCCTCTTCATCGAAGGGGTGAAGAGTTGGGCATTCGAGGTCTGGGAGCAACTCGGATTTGAACTCCCGGATGCGATCGTGGCGCCGGCCGGCAGCGGCAGCCTGATCCTCGGCGCCTGGCACGCCTTCGGGCAACTTGGCGGCCGGCCCCGTCTCTACGCCGCCCAGGCCGCCGCCTGCGCGCCGCTCGTTGCGGCACTCGACTCCGGCGCCGAAGCCACCACGCCCTTCGAGCGCAAGCCGTCTCTGGCCGAGGGGATCATGATCGCCAATCCGGTCCGAGGCCGCGCGATTCTGTCGGCGCTGCGGGAATCGAACGGTGGGGCGATCGCGCTTGCCGAGCAGGACATCACCGACGCCCTGCTGGCCGCCGCCCGCCAGGGCGTCTACATCGAGCCGACTTCCGCCACTGCCTGGGCCGCAACGAAGGCGCTCATCGAGCAGGGAGAGATCGCCGACGGCGAACGTGTGGTGGTCCTCTGCTCCGGCAACGGCCTCAAAGCCACCCAGGCGATCGGCGAACTCATCGGCTGATCAGAGACACAGTCTGCCTGACCAAAGCAGTAACCTATGACCTTGGCAAACACCAAAGGCAACAAACACGCCGTGTAGGGGAGGGTCTTGTGCCCTCCCGCCGGCCTTACGGCCGGCCACTCGGTCCGATTCGGAGTGGATTCACTTGGAAAGACCGGTGTAGCGAAAGGAGACGGTCGCCTGCGGGCGACCGCGGGAGGGCACAAGACCCTCCCCTACACGGGTTGCGTTCATTCCGGGGCGGTGACAACATCACCGGAAATCGCTTTAACCCTCAACCCCGCCGTCGAAGCTGACGGAGGGGTTCGGATTCGTTTCAATTCAAGCCCCGGAGGGGCTTCCGGTCTTAGCCCGGTACTTCAGTGCCGGGGACCACCAACCTGGCCCCGGACTACCGGCTGGTCAATGGCTGAGGGGGTTCGTGCTCTTCCTCGAGCTCCTCTTCGAACGCCTCGTCTTCCTCGTACTCGTCGTCTTCGTACTCGTCGACGTATTCATCGTCGTACTCGTCTTCGTCCTCGTCGTAGTACGCCTCCCCTTCGG
>JADLGF010000195.1 GCA_020849415.1 Thermomicrobiales bacterium | reverse complement strand
TCGCCGAATGCAAACAGGAAGTTTCCACCTTCAATCCGGCGCTCAGCGGCCGGCACGATTTCGTCTACTCGAGTGGCGACGACATCGCCGCCTTCCATGACGGCATCGATTCGGAGATCGGTGGCGCGCTCGAAGTCTTCCGCGAGGCTGGCGCCGAGATCGTCGGCGGCTACTCGGCCCGTGCGATCAGTTCGGCCGGCACCCTGGCCGCCGACGCCTGGGATTCCCTCGCCGCCGATTTCCTCGACGGCATGGAACGCGCGTGGTCAACCGGCGGCTTCGATGGCATCTACCTCTCGATGCACGGCGCCATGTGCGCCCAGAACGAATCAGACCCCGAGGGCTACCTGCTCCAGGAAACGCGCCGCATCGTCGGCGAGGCGGTGCCGATCGTCTGCTCGTTCGATCTCCACGGCATCGTCACCGAGCGGATGCTTTCACACATCGATGGGTTCACCGCCTACTGGACCTACCCGCACAACGATTTCGCCGACACCGGCGCCCGCGCCGCCCGGCTGCTGCTCCGGATCATTCGTGATGGTGTCGAGCCGGTGATGGCGCTCGTTCGCGTGCCGGCGCTGGTCCGGGGCGACGAGTTGATCACGGCCACCGGCCTGATCAAGGGCCGGATCGATGAGTGCCAGGCCTTCGAAGCGGCCGGCGGATTGAGCGGGAGCATGTTCTGGGGCAACCCCTTCACCGATGTCCCCGAACTCAGCTCCTACGCAATCATGATTTCGGACGGCGATGAGCAGTTCGCCATCGATGCCGCCACCAAAAGCGCCACCAACTTCTGGGCCGATCGTGCCGCCATGCAGGCGCCGCTGATCGGCATCGAAGCGGCCGTCGAACGCGCGCAGGCATTGAAGGATTCCGTTGGCGGCACGGTCGTGCTGATCGATGCCGCCGACGCCACCAGCTCCGGCGCATCGGGCGACAGCAACGCCATCCTGCGCGGCCTGATCAAGGTCGGCTACGACGGCAGCGTGCTCTTCCCGATCGTGGACGCCCCGGCGGTCGAGGCGGCGATCGCGGCCGGCATCGGCTCGACCATCACCGTCAAGCTCGGCGGCACGCTCGATCCGGCGCGATTCGAACCGCTGGAGGTGGAGGCCTACGTCCGGCTGCTCTCGGACGGACGCATGTTCAGCGAGACGTTCGGCGTCGAGTGGTACGGCGGCAAAACGGCGGTGCTGGAAATCGGCAAGATGGTCGTCTGCGTCACCAGCCGCGCCGTCGCCCTGCTCGATCGGACAATCTTCTACGCCTGCGGTCAGGACCCGAAGCGGTTCGATTGCGTCATCCAGAAATCGCCCCACTGCCGCTACGAACTCTTCGCGGAATGGGCGACCGAGCTGATCGGGGTCGATGCCCCCGGCTCGACCAGCGCCAACCTCCCCTACCTCGGCCACACCGTCTGCGCCCGCCCCATGTACCCGATGGAACCGGACGCCACCTTCACCCCCGAGCCGAACGTCTTCCGACGACGGTCCTGATGCGCGAACCTCCGAATCGGGCGACACTTTGGCGGGAACTCGCCGACGCGTTCCTGACGGCTATCCGCGGAAACGTCCGGCGAGAGCACCGCGCGCATGACTGAACCCTCGATTCAGAAACGCCCGTTCCGCGGCAACACCATGCTCGCCGTGGCCGCCTTGGCTATGTTCCTGGCCGGGTCGGCACAAACCTACGGCTTCTCCGCCTACATCGATCCGCTTATCGATGAATTCGGCTGGTCGCGCTCGCGCATTTCGGCCGGCTATTCGATCGCCACCCTGCTCTGCGCCATCCCGACCTTCTTCATCGGCCGGCAGATCGACCGCATCGGCAGCCGCAAGATGATGGCGATCTCGGCCGGACTCTACGGGCTCGCTCTGATCTGGCTGAGTCAGGTCAATTCACTGCTGGCGCTGATCGCCGGTTTCACCTTCGTGCGCACCGCCGGCTTCGCCTCGCTCACGCTCTCGGCGCGCACGCTGATCCCCTATTGGTTCGTGCAGCGGCGCGGCTGGGCCTTCAGCCTGCTCGGCGTGGCGACCTCGATTTCATTCGCGATCTACCCACGCCTGAACGCCCAGCTGATCGAGTGGTTCGGCTGGCGCACCGCCTGGTTCATCCTCGGGGTGGTGATGATCGCCGGCCTGCTGCCGCTGGCAGCATTGCTTGTGCGCGACCGGCCGGAGATGATCGGCCAGATTCCGGATGGCGGCGCCACAATCAAAGGACGCGGACCGGCCGTGATCGCGGACGCAGCGGAAGATTGGTCACTGCGCGATGCCGCCCGCACCCGCGTCTTCTGGATTCTGCTCATCGGCGGCACCGTGCCCTCAGTCAGCGGCACCGGCATGAGCCTGCACTTCATGTCGATCATGGGTGAGCGGGGATTGTCGCTGTCGTTCGCGGCGTCGCTCTTCGCGGTCGAATCGTTGGTGGCGTTGCCGATGACCTTCCTGACCGGCTGGCTCGTCGATCGCCACCCGGCGCGCCACGTGCAAACCATCGCCCAATTGGCGGCGGCGACCGCCTTCGTCACGCTCGTGATCTTCGCCGGACCGGTCGCCGCCATCGGTTTCGCCGCGCTGCGTGGAGTCGCGTCAGGGCTGTGGAATGTCGCCGCCGACACCGTCTGGCCAACCTATTTCGGCAAGAAGAATATCGGCTCGATCCGGAGCATCACCATGATCGGCACGGTCGTCGGTGCGGCCTTCGGTCCGATCCCGCTCGGGGTCGTGTATGACGCCACCGGGTCCTACACCCCGGCCCTGATCGGCTTCGCCATCCTCCCCTTTGCCGCCGCGATCGCCATGCGCTGGGCCACCCCGCCGGTACGGGGTTCCGGGTTCTAAGTTCCGCGTTGCGCGTGCGAAATGACTACGCGGAACGCGGAACTCAGAACGTGGAACTACTCCGCTCATCGTCAACCCCGCTCACGCTCGCCGGGGGAGTGAGCCAGCTCAGCAGGAGACCGTGGAGCGCGGCCGCGCCCACGACCGGCTCTTCCGGGAAGCGGTACTCGATCGGGTGGAAAACGAACGGCTCCGTTTGCATACCGCCCAACCCGCCGTGACTTCCCACGAGCTCCTCGAACGCGTACACCTCGTCGCGCTCCGCGTCGTACGTGCTCATGACCAGAATATCGGGGACGTTGTCGAAGGTGTCCGTGCGGCGCAGATGATCGGCGGCCCGCACGCCGTACCCGGCGAGCGGATCCTCCCGCAGCACCGCGTCGTTCTTCAGATAGTGCATCCCGTGGCGACCGAGCACGACCGTTCCATCATCCTGGGTCGCCATCATGATGAAGCCGATGTCCGCGTTGTTGACGAGACCGGAAACCAGCAACGGAAAGTGCTGGCTGATCTCTTCGATCGTCACGCGATTGGGGAACTTCGGAAAGGAGATCAAGCCCAGGTTTCCCGATGCCAGCACCAACACATCCTCATCCGAAGGCTCACGGTCTCCGCCCGGTTCGGTCGCGTCCTCGTCCTGATCCGGGATGTAGTCCAGCGCTTTTTGATACAGCTTCAATGAGTAGGGGCTATCGGTGGTGTCAATCGCCTGCTGGAGCGTCACCCGAATGTGCTCGTGTTCCTCCAGCGCGTCGTGAACGGCGATACTGCTGCCGTCACCGATCAGCGTTTTCACCAGCTCGCCGAGCGATTGGCCGTTCCGCTGACGGAAGGTGGCGCCCTGGCTCTGTCCGTGATCAGAGAGAATGACAAGCTCATAGGGCCGGGCCGCATGCTGTCGCTCGCGCTCCAGCACCCCGATCACATCGTCGATCCAGCTGAGCACCTTGAACGCATCGGTGCGATCGATGCCCGAGTGATGCGCCACCTCATCGTAGGCAAACATCGTGCAGTACACCGCCGGAATACCGCGGTACATGTCAGCCAGCAGCATGAACTGCGCCATCTCCAGCATGATCGTGGTGGTGATGGCGCGCTCGAATGCGTACTTGAACGAGCGGTGAATGCGGGGCTGCACATCGTTGCGCGATTGCGCGCGCGCTTGCCAGCGTTCGCGAAAGACGTCGCCAACGAAGAGCGCCAACGTGCGCATCACCATGAAGGGACTTGCCCACAAGGTCACGTAATTGAGCGATGATCCGTGCGCCCGTTTTCCCATGGTGCTGTAGGTGAGCAGGCTATCCGGCGCGTCGCCCGAGAACATATTCAGGCGGCTGGCCCCTTGCTGGAGCAGGCCATTTCCGCTGCTCAGCGTTCTCTCCAACGCCCGCACGTCGTTGAGGCTGTTGCCCACCACCAGTGTGCGGCGCTGCTTGTCATACCAGCGAAACGCCGGAATGTTGTGATTATTGCCGAGCAGGATGCCGGCCTGGCAGGCGCAGGTTTGGCTGGAGAGATCGGTCTCCCATCGATTGAGGACGTGCGTTCCCTCAGCCTGCCACCGGGCGAGGTTCGGCATCCAGCCCTCATCGATCGCGTTCTGCAAGAGTGGGGCGGCCAATCCGTCAATCCCGATAAAGAGCGTTCCCGGGGTGGTCTCCCCGGTCTTGTTCGGGAACGTCGTGCGGAGACGGTTAAGGACGAACCAATCGTAGGCGCTGCCATCCCCGATTGCGAAGACTCCGGCGAACAGGGTGAAGCTCAGCGACAGACCCAGGGTCACCCAGATGCCTGTCTCGACATCGTCGAAGCGCAGCGTCGGCGCTCCGAGGGCGATCAGCGCCTGGGCAACGAGGAAAAGCATCAGTCCGGATAGCCCGATCGCGAGAATCGGGAAGAGGAGCGGATGCACGCGCACGCTCAGCCGGTAGACGAACGGCCACGTGATCAACTGGGCCGCCGTGAAGATCAGCGCCAGCACCAGCACCCTTGGCCCGGTCGCAATGCTGAAGCCATCCAGCAGGGTGGCGAGCAACAGCAGCATCGTTCCCTGGACGATCGCGACCGTCACGGCCCACCGTATCAGTCTCAGCACCGTTCCCTCCGGCCACCTGAAAGTCTTCGCTGGAATTGTCCAATATCAGAAACCACCGACACAAAGCGCCACGCGCGGCGCGTACGCGAGGTTCCGAGTTCCGCGTTCCGGGTTCCGAGTTATTCACCCGGAACCCGGAACGCGGAACTCGGAACTCGGAACTCGGAACTCGGAACCCCAGCCTACTCGGTCTTGCCGCCGCCGAGTTGCGGGTAGCTGCCTTCCTTCGAGAAGGAGAGCAGGCCGCTGTTGACGTAGCCGATCAGCTTTTCGCGGGTGTCGGTGATGTCGTTGTTGCGCATCGTCAGCTGGCCGATTCGGTCCTTGGCGTCGAAGGTGCCCTCGCCCTTTTCCATCGTCAGCCGTTCCGGCGCGTAGGTGAGGTTCGGGGATGAGGTGTTCAGGATCGAGTAATCGTTGCCGCGGCGCAGGCCGATCGTCACCTCGCCGGTGACCGCGCTGGCCACCCAGCGTTGCAGCGATTCGCGCAGCATCATCGCCTGCGGATCGAACCAGCGTCCCTGGTAAAGCAGCCGGCCGAGCCGCCGTCCGCTGATGTGGTACTGATCGAGCGTGTCCTCGTTGTGGATGCCGCTCAGTAGCCGCTCGTAGGCGATGTAGAGCAGCGCCATTCCCGGCGCTTCGTAGATGCCGCGACTCTTCGATTCGATAATGCGGTTTTCGATCTGGTCGCTCATGCCGAGTCCGTGCCGGCCGCCGATCCGGTTCGCCTCGCTGAAGAGTTCGACCTGGTCATCGAAGGTCTGGCCGTTGATCGCCACCGGCCACCCTTGTTCGAAGGTGATCGTGACTTCCTCGTAGGCGATCTGGACGTCGTCCTTCCAGAAGGCGACCCCCATGATCGGGTTGATGATCGTCACGTTCGAATCGAGCTGTTCGAGGTCCTTCGCTTCGTGGGTGGCGCCGAGGATGTTCGAATCGGTCGAGTAGGCCTTCTCGAGACTCATCCGGTAGCCGAGTCCGGCCTTGTTCAGGTAGGCCGACATCTCCGCGCGACCGCCGAGTTCATCGATGAACTGCTGATCGAGCCACGGCTTGTAAATGCGCAACTCCGGATTGACCAGCAGGCCGTACCGGTAGAAGCGCTCGATGTCATTTCCTTTATAGGTGCTGCCATCGCCCCAGACGTGAACGTCGTCATCCTTCATTGCCGCCACGAGCATAGTGCCGGTCACGGCCCGGCCGAGCGGGGTGGTGTTGAAGTAGGTCAGGCCGGCGGTGGTGATGTGAAACGCGCCGCACTGGATGGCGGTGAGCCCCTCGGCGACCAGCTGCGCCCGGCAATCGACCAGGCGCGCCGCCTCGGCGCCGTGCTGCATCGCCCGGCGGGGAATGTCGTCGTAGTCTTCTTCGTCCGGCTGGCCGAGATTGGCGGTGTAGGCGTACGGAATCGCGCCCTTCTCACG
>JADLGF010000194.1 GCA_020849415.1 Thermomicrobiales bacterium | reverse complement strand
TCGAACGCGTTCTTGCGCGTCAGCTTTGGCATCAGGATGAGCGGCTCGGCAATTGTGGACATCTGGGCACCTCGCAAATTTCGTCGCCGGTTGGCGGCACGAATGCCCAAGTATACAGGCGCTGACTAAACCGGGATCAAGTGGTCGACGGTTGGTCGCTGAAATGCTCGGTGCCGGTGTAGCGGGCGATGCCAGGCACGAGTTTCCAGATGATGGCGGCGCTGGCGACCGTCAACGCGCCGCCGATCGCCACGGCTGGTCCCGGGCCCATCATGGAGGCCATCACGCCGGCGCGGAATTCACCGAGTTGCGGACCACCCATCGCGAACATCGAGTGCGTGGCGGAGATGCGTCCGAGCAGGTGGTTCGGGGTAATCAGCGTGCGCAGGGTTTGCCGCAGGACCATGCTGACGGCGTCGCTGGCGCCGCTGAGGGCGAGCAGGAAGATCGAAAGCGCGAACGACGTACTGAGTCCAAAGAGCATGACCGCGCCGCCGTACACGAAGACGGCGGTCAGGACGCCAAAGCCGGGCCGGACTGCGATTGGCCGGGTGCTCATGATCACACCTCCGAGCACTGAGCCGGCCGCCGGCGCCGCCAGCAGGATGCCGAGCGTGCGCGGTCCGGAGCCGAGGATATCGTCGGCGAAGATCGGCATCAACGTGGTGATCGCGCCGAAAAAGGTGGCGATGAAATCGACGCTCATCACCCCGAGCAGCACTGGCGTGCGTTTCAGGAAGGCGAACCCTTCGGCGATGGCGGTGATCGGGCGTTGCGTGGAGGCGGCGACCTTCGGTCGCGCGTGCATGAGCGCGATCGCGGCCAGCACGATCACGAAGGCGAAGGCGTCGTAGAGATAGACCCAGCCCAACCCCAGTCCGGCGATGGCGAAGCCGCCGAGCGCTGGCCCGACCACCATCGCGGTCTGGAACGACAGCGTGTTCATACTGATCGCGCCGGCGAGTTCGTCTCGCGGCACGATGTTGGGGATGATCGCCTGCCGTGCCGGCCGGCCGATCGCCTGCAGCGCGCCGGTCACGACGGTGATGCCGTAAATGAACAGGATCGACATCGAACCGGTGAAGGTCAGGATCGCCATTGCCAGCGATGAAAGCATCAGCAGGCTTTGGGAGAAAAAGAGAATCTGGCGGCGGTCGCGTTGATCGGCGAGCACGCCTCCGATGAGCCCGAAGATGATGATCGGCACGAATCGCGCCAATCCGAGCAGGCCGAGCTTGAGGGCGTCTCCGGTCAGGTCATAGACTTGCCAGGCGATCGCGACCCGCTGCATCTGCGAGCCGATCGTCGAGAAGATTTCCGCGCTCCAGAGCAGGCGGTAATCACGATGGCGCAGCGTTTCGTACGCGCGGCGCGGTTTGATCGGTCCGGGTGCGTCGCTCAAGCCATTCGTCCCGTTGGCCGCTGAAGGAGAACCAGGTGACTGAGAACAACGGGGTCGAGCTTCAGGCGGGCGTGATCAGCCGGGAGGGTCTGCGGGCGTTGATCGCGAGTGATCCGCCGCTGCTGGCGGGCTACCTCGATCTCGAAGAGCAGCTTCAGCCGAACGGCTTCGATCTCACCCTGGCGGACATCGGCCGGCATCACGGCCGCGCCGTGATCGGCAGGTCGAACGCCGAGCGGGTCCTGCCCGAGATCGAGGAACTCGGCTTCGATGCGGATGGCTGGATCGATCTGACGCCGGGTATCTATCACATCACCTATAACGAGACGGTGACCCTGCCGAACGGTTTGATGGCGCTGGGACGGCCGCGGTCGAGCCTCGCGCGCAGTGGCGCCGCCATTCATACGGCGGTCTGGGACGCGGGCTATTCCGGACGCTCGACTTCGCTCCTGCATGTGATCAATCCGGCTGGCATGCGTTTGCGGCGCAATGCCCGCGTGGCGCAGCTGGTCTTCATGACGCTCGCGGAAGCGACTACGCAGGGCTACGCCGGCATCTACCAGCATGAGAACCGCTAGGAGCGCTTCTCACGCGGCCGGATGTAATCGGGCCGGGGCTGCTGGAAGCCGGGCGCCGGAATCTGGGAGTTCGAAACCTGCACCAGCTTCGACTCACCGCAACCGTGCACGGAGCAGAAGTAGACGAGGGTGTACTCCTCCTGCAGGGTCGAATCGTATCTGGCCGGGCGGCCCATCTTGCCCCGGAGCCGCATCGGCACGTCGTGATCGGGGCAAATCGGCGTCTGGGAATCATCACCTGAGAACGACATCGAATTCCTCGCGCGTCGTGAAACCTGGATGCCGGCGACCTTCCGGCGGCGCATTGGGTAGTATACGGTCGATTCGGCGAACGGTGAGCCGAATCGGATCGCATGTTTGGGAGCATTGATCGCGAATGAGCTCTTCCGTCAAATCGATTGCGGATGCATTTCTGGAACTCTACGGCGCGGAATGGTTTTCGGATGATGATGCCAACGCCCGGTTCGTCGCGGAATCGCAACTCGCGTTCGAAGCGGTTGAAGGGGCGCACATGATCGGTGAACCCGAGTACGACGACGGCAGCATCGAATTCAATGTCTGGGTCGACGATCCGATCGAGGACATTCTGGCGATCGATCAGCTGGCCTTCGATCTCTTTTCTCGCATCTCCGAAGAGGTTTTCTACACGGAACGGGTGATCAAGCAACGGACGATCGACTTTCCGTTCGTCACCGGTTCCTCCCGGCACGGGCACAAGGGATCGTTGGTGCTTTCGGGGCCGCACGCGTCGGATTTCGCCCGTCGCCACCACCTGCGCACCACGGGGAATACCCGCTTCCACGCGTGAGCCGATTCGGCTAGGATGCACGGACTGCAGTCCGGCAGTCGAAGCGCGCCGGCTCGTGCCAGAGCCAGGCGTTGGAAAGGGGAGGAGCATGCCCAAGGTTGTCATGCAGGACATCGGGGAGACGACCTGCGAGGAGGGGCGTCGCCTGGTCCTGGCGATCATGGATTCGGGGGTCGATATCCTGCACCGTTGCGGCGGCAATGCTCGCTGCACGACTTGCCGGGTCGAGGTGCTGGAGGGAGATCCAGGACCAGGCACACCGGCCGAAGTGGCGAAACTGGCTGATGTGGCCGATCGAACCGAGAACATGCGACTCTCCTGCCAGATCCAGGTGCGGGACGATTTGACGGTGCGGGTAATCCGGCGTCTGGTCGACAATCCGAAGATGAGTGACGCCGGTCCGCAGCCGATCGAATGGCCGGCCGATCACCCGCTGCCGCCCGAGGATTAGAGCGGCGCAACGGCGTTGGGCATTGGCGCGTAGTCTGGTTTTGACGCCGGTCCGCGCTCTGCCGTAGACTCTCGTTTGGCCGTGCTAGATGGGGAGTTAGCGGTGCCCTGTACCCGCAACCCGCTACAGCGGGGTTGAATTCCCTTTCGAGGTCTGATGTTGTGGGACTGGCTTTCGCGCGGGGTGTTGACAGTTGGGTCCCGCGCGGCGGAGAACTGTGAACCTGGTCAGGACCGGAAGGTAGCAGCCATAAGCGGCAACCTCCGGGTGATGCGGGATCGCCTGACTCGAGCCACCGGCGAAGGTGCAAGCTGGAGCGTCATGATCGACAAAGGGTGCACGGTCATTTTCTGAAATGAACGAGTGAGGGGCGGTGGATGATTCCACCGCCCCTCACTCGTTTAACCATGTGACATAACCGAAGGCGTCAATAAATCTGTGTAGGGGAGGGTTGAGTTCATGACGCTATCAGCGGCGCTTGCGCTTGACCGGGCGGCCGCCGACCGGCACCGCCGCTGACGGATTTGCGCCCTTCACACCCTTGAGCGTGACGACCACTTCCTCCATCTGCTTCCGTTCCTGGACCTGCTTGTAGACCTCCGGCGCGACCCGCCGGTAGTCGATGATCAACAGCACACAGAAGGCGGCGAGTGCGATCAGGCAGAGGAAGAGCCAGATACGCATGCCGAAGGTGAACGGGTTGATCTGCAGCACCCGGATCAGGAAAAAGAACAGCCCGACCGAGAAGAGCGATAGCGCCCAGCCGGCCCACTTGTGCGACATCCGCCGCAACACCGGGTGCTTGACTGATTTCTCCAGCCAGCCGGCGTACGCCACGAACGAGATGATGAACCCGGTCAGGAAAATGACCAGGAACCCGATCGCGAACGGGCCGAAGACTTCGTTCGAACCCGGCGTCGTTGTCAGGTAGTCCCAGGAAAACGGATTATCCATGCTGCAGCCTCGCGCTCACGTCGAATCGTCGCAGCATTAGGGTACTCAATGCCGCGGCCAACGAAAAGGCGACAAACGGAGGTTCAGCTGACCTTGTCGAAGAGCAGCGCCCGTTTGACTTCCTCGATCGCCTTGGTGATCTCGATATCGCGGGGGCAGGCCTCGGTGCAGTTGAACACCGTCCGGCAGCGCCAGACGCCGGATCGCTCATTCAGCACCTTGAGGCGGATACCGGCGCCCTGATCGCGACTATCGAAGATGAAGCGGTGCGCGTTCACGATCGCGGCAGGCCCGACGAACTGATCAGTCGTCCAGGTGATCGGGCAGGCCGTGGTGCAGGCGGCGCAGAGGATGCACTTGGTGGTGTCCTCGAAGCGATCGCGATCCGCCGGCGATTGCAGGCGCTCGCGATTGACCGGCGCCTCGTCCGCGATCAGGAAGGGCGAGACCGACTTGTAAGCATCGAAGAAGCGGGTCATGTCGATCACGAGGTCCTTGACCACCTGGTATCCGAGCAAGGGCTCGATGGTGATCTTGTTGCCGTAGTCGAGCATCAGCTCCTTGCAGGCGAGGCGATTTCGTCCGTTGATGCGCATGGCATCCGAACCGCAGATACCATGCGCGCAGGAGCGGCGGAAGGTCAGCGACCCATCCTGGTACCACTTGATCCGGAAGAGGGCATCGAGCACGCGATCCGTCGGCTCGACATCGACCACGTACTCCTTGTACGCGGCTTTCGTGTCGATTTCAGGATTGAATCGCTTGATCCGAAAGGTGACTTCCACCGTGCGCCTCCCCGGGCTAGTACTTGCGCTCTTTTGGTTCGAACTTCGTAATCGTTACCGGCTTTTTATCGATCTCGATGCCGTTGGGTGAATAGTAGGCCAGCGTGTGGGCCAGCCAGTTGACATCATCGCGCGCTTCGAAGTCGCTGCGGTAGTGTCCGCCGCGGCTCTCGGTGCGCATGAGCGCACCGAAGGCGGTCGCCTCGGCGCAATCGAGCAGGCAGCCGAGTTCGTGGGCTTCGAGCAGATCGGTGTTGAACCGCTTGCCCTTGTCCTGGATCGCGACGTTGGCATACCGGCTCTTCAGATCGCCGATCTCGGCCAGGGCTTCCTTGAGGCCGGTTTCGGTTCGGACCACGCCGACCTTTTCCATCATCATCACTTGCAGTTCGGAGCGGATATCGGCGGCGTTTTCACCCTTGTCGCGGCTGAGGAGATCGGAAACCGCCGCCCTGGCGACATCCTCCGGATTCGCCGGCAGCGGCTGCAAGTCGGCTTCGCGCACGTAATTCAGCATGTGCTTGCCGGCGCGGCGACCGAAGACGACGAGATCGACGAGCGAATTCGTGCCGAGGCGATTGGCGCCGTGGACCGACACACAGGCCGATTCACCGGCCGAGTAGAAGCCCGGGATCGGATTGGCGTCGCGATCCTTGATCACGCGGCCATCGACATCGGTCGGCAACCCGCCCATTGCGTAGTGCGCGGTCGGCTGGATCGGCACCGGTTCGGTTTTCGGCTCGACCCGCAGGTAGGTGCGGGCGAAATCGGTGACATCCGGCAATTTGGCGTCGATCACTTCGGGCGGCAGGTGGGTGAGATCGAGGTGCACGTAGTCCTTGCCGTCAATGCCGCGCCCCTCGCGCACTTCCTCGTAGATGAAGCGCGACACCATGTCGCGCGGGGCGAGGTCCTTGAGGGTGGGGGCGTAGCGTTCGCAGAAGGCCTCGCCGGTGCTGTTGCGCAGGATGCCGCCTTCGCCGCGCGCCGCTTCGGAAAGCAGCACGCCGAGCTTGTAGAGGCCGGTCGGGTGGAACTGGTAGAACTCCATGTCCATCAGCGGCACGATTCCCTTGCGCCAGGGAATCGCCACGCCGTCGCCGGTACCGGCGTGCGCGTTCGAGGTGACGCTCCAGGCGCGACCGTAGCCGCCGGTGGCGATCATGATCGCCTTGGCGTGGAGCACGTGGATTTCGCCGGTGGCGATATCGATGGTTACGACACCGCAGGCCTGGCCATCCTCGGTGAAGAGCACATCCAGGAGATGGTGCTCGTCGAAGAAGTTGACCTTGTGCTTGATACCCTGCTGGTAAAGGGTCTGGATGATCATGTGGCCGGTGCGGTCCGCGGCGAAACAGGCGCGGCGCACCGGCGCCTCACCGAAGTTCCGGGTGTGACCACCGAAGCGGCGTTGATCGATCTTGCCTTCCGGCGTGCGATTGAAGGGCAGGCCCATGTGCTCAAGTTCGAGCACCGCGTCGACCGCTTCCCGGGCGAGCACTTCGGCCGCGTCCTGGTCGACGAGGTAGTCGCCACCTTTGACGGTGTCGAACATGTGCCATTCCCAGTGATCTTCTTCGGTGTTGCCGAGCGCGGCGCTGATGCCGCCCTGGGCGGCTCCGGTGTGGGAGCGGGGCGGATAAAGCTTGCTGACGACCGCGATGTTCGCCTGTCCGGCCATCTGAATCGCTGCCATGAGACCGGCGCCACCGGCGCCGACAATGACGGCATCGAAACGGTGATAGGCCATCGAAATTTCCTCCGCGGTGGTTCGTTCAGGTCGTTGGCGGACAGCTGGACCGGCGCCGCCAAACGCGCTCTCCTCGGTCACGGAACCCTATCGCCCGTTATCAGGCGTGTCAAGCGATTAATTGGTGAAGTGTTGCGTATCCGGGGCCGCAACCGAACCGAGGACACGGTTCGGTTTCGAAATGCGGTGATTCAGGCAGGATTGCGCGGTGAAATCTATGCATTTCGGGTGAACGCGAACCCGGGTGGTATGATCAGGAGGCGGTGTTCGTTTTCCGCAAAGTTATCCCTCGAATGACCGTTCGCGCCCGGTTCGCCGCCCCGGCTGACCGCGTGGCGCCTCGCCCGAATGGACGACCATGACTGGCAAGTCGGCGAAATTGATTGACAAATGTTTGAATGCGGCCCGCACGCTTGTTGACGACACGATCGATCTGACGCTGGCGCTTACCGCCATCCCGGCGCCGACCTTCGAAGAGGGCAACCGGGCCGAGTTCTTCGCGCGGGCGCTGCGCGATCGTGGCATCGAACCGGTGACGATCGACGACATCGCCAATGTCACCGCCCGCGTGCCGGGGCGCGATCGCTCCGGAGCGATGGTGCTGGCCGGTCACCTCGACACCGTCTTTCCGATCGACACGCCAATCACCGCCGAACGTCGCGGCGACCGTCTCTTCGGTCCCGGCGTGGGCGACAACTGCCTCGGCGCGGCGGCGGTGGCGATGGTGCCGGAGCTGCTGAAGCGCGTTGGTGTCGAGCCGGCGATCGATCTGGTGCTGACCGGCAACGTCGGTGAAGAGGGGCTCGGCGATCTCCGCGGCGTGCGACGGGTGATGCAAGAAACGCCCGATCTGCGCGGCCTGATCGCCGTCGAGGGTCACAACCTCGGGCGCGTGACGCACATGGCGGTCGGATCGCGCCGGATTCAGGTGCGGGTCGATGGACCGGGTGGTCACTCGTGGGGCGATTTCGGACGGCCGAACGCCATTCACGTCGCCGCCGAGATCATCGCCGATCTGGCGAAGATTCCGACGCCGGCCGCGCCGAAAACGACCCTCAGCACCGGCATGATCTCGGGCGGCATTTCGATCAATACGATTCCGCCCACGGTCACCTTCCTCGTGGACATGCGCTCGGTCGATCACGCCTCGCTCATCGCCACCTACGAGGCGGCTGAGCGGATCCTCGGCCGGGAGCGAGCCGGGGTCGAGGTGACCTGGGAGTTGATCGGCGATCGCCCGGCCGGCGCGGTGCCGTTCAAGGCGCCGATCGTGAAGCACGCGCTCGACACGCTGCGGGAACTCGGCATCAGCCCGATCGCCGACGCTTCGAGCACCGACGCCAACATCGCAATCAGCCAGGGGTTGCCGGCGATCTGCATCGGCTTGACGAGTGGCGCGAATGCGCACCGCCCCGATGAGTACATCGACGTGCCACCGATCGCGATCGGTCTGGCGCAACTGGCGGCCCTGGTGATTCTGGCCGGCGAGGAACTCGCCCGGTAGTTCGTATCGACGCCCGAATGGGCCTGGAAAGTAGTGGCCGCCGTGGCCAATCTGGAATTCGTCGCCATCGATGTCGAGGCGACCGGTCTCGATCCGGCGCGCAGCGAGATCATCGAAGTGGCGGCGGTCGCCTTTTCCGCCCGCATGAACGAGGCGCCGTATCAGACGCTGATTCGACCGTTCGGCGGCATCCCGATCGAGATCGAGCGGCTGACCGGCATCCGGAACGAGGATGTCGCCAGTGCGCCGCTGCTGCGTGATGTCGAACCGATGCTGCAACGGCAGCTTGGGCGGCGGATCGTGGTCGGGCACGTCATCGAACAGGATGTGGCGTACCTCGAATCGGGCGGTATCCCGGTGTCGAATCGGACGCTGGATACGCTGGCGCTGTCGCGTCTCCTGCTGCCCGGCTTGCCCTCATACAGTCTCGAAAATCTCGGTGTTGCGCTCGGGCTGACGGTCGATGGTGACGCGCACCGGGCAGCGTCGGACGCCCTCCTCACGGTGCGCCTGATGCAGGCGCTGCTGCAGCGCATCGCGCGTATCGATCCCGATACGCGGGCGCGGGTGGCGGGTCTGCTCTCGACGGCGGAGCCCGAGATCGCCACGCTCTTCCTCGATCCCGCGATCGACGACGCGTTCCCCGATTTGCTCTACGATCCCTCGCCCGATTTCCGGTTTCTGGCGCCACGTCAGCGCCCTGAATCGCTGAAGCCGGTTGGCAAGCGGGTCGATATCGAGGAGGAGCGGGTGCGCTCGCTCTTCGAGGCGAACGGCGCGCTTGCCGAGGCGGTGCCGGGCTTTCAGCACCGCGACGGCCAGGCCAGGATGGCGGGCGCAGTGGCGCGTGCGATCAATGGTGACGAAACGCTCGTGGTCGAGGCCGGCACCGGTACCGGCAAGAGCCTGGCTTACCTCGTCCCGGCCGCGATGTACGCCATCGAAAACGGCCGTCGGGTGGTGGTTTCGACCAATACGATCGCCTTGCAGGACCAGTTGCTCTCCAAGGACGTGCCTTCGGTGCGGCGGGCGTTGACCGTCGCCGGTGTCGAGCAGCCGCTCTCCGCGAGTGTGGTCAAGGGGCGCGGTAACTACCTCTGCCTCAAACGCTGGTTCAATCACCAGCGCACGATGCCGCTCGGTCCGGCCGACGCCTCGATGCGCGGCCGCGCCACGATCTGGCTCTCCACGACCGAAACGGGCGACCGCGCGGAACTCAATCTGACCCAGGACGAGGAGAGCGAATTCCGCGCTGTTTCGGCGGAAGGGGAGGCGTGCAACGCAGCGCGCTGCCCGTTCAACCACCGCAACCAATGTTTTCTCTACCGGGCGCGGCGAGACGCCGAGGCCTCGCATTTGCTCATCGTCAATCACGCGCTGCTGCTTTCGGATGTGCTCGCTGAGAACGCACTGCTACCCGACTCCGACGTGCTCGTCATCGACGAAGCGCATCACCTCGAGGATCAAGCGACGAACCAATTCGGGTTCAACGTCAGCGATCCCTCGATCAACGCCGCCATCGACGGAATCATCCGGCACGAAGGACCGGTCACGGTCGGCGCGCTCTCCACTGGCGCCGATCTGCTGGTGCGTGAGTGGCGCAATGCCGGCGGGGCGGATACCTCTCGCGCCGACAAGTTGATCGAGCGGATGCGGGATGCGCTCGAGCATGCGGCGGGCGCCCGTCGTGCCGCCGGCGATCTCTTCGGTCTCGTCCAGGCATTGCTCGATGCCCGGCCCGCCGTGGAGCGATCGATTCGCCTGACGGCCGACGTGCGGGACGGCGCGAACTGGGCGAGTTTCGAACTTGCCACCGACGCCCTGGCCGCCCAGTTGATCAACCTCGACCGCGATGCGAAGTGGGTGCTCGACCAGATCGGTCAATTGCCGTCGGTCGCGGAAGACTCGCCGGCCGCCGACGAGCGGGCCGATGTCGTGCTGGAACTCGAGAATGCCCAGCGTGAACTGGCTGACCAGCGGTTCAATCTGCACGAGATCGTGCTCTCGCCATCGGATGAGGGGATCTACTGGCTCGAGCGGGGTTTCGCGGGGCGGGTATCGCTGCATGCCGCGCCGCTGCACGTCGGCGAACTGCTTCAAGCGCAGCTCTTCGAGCGGCTTGAATCGGTGATTCTGACATCCGCCACCCTGACCACCGACAACAGTTTCGGCTACGTCAAGGAGCGGCTCGGACTGCACGACACGCGCGATCTCGCCATGCAGGCGCCCTTCGATTACCGCAGCCAGGCGATGCTTTTCGTGGCGGACGACATGCCTGAGCCGAACCAGCCGGGGTATCAAGCGGCGCTCAACGAAGCCATCGTCGATCTGAGTCGAGGGGTGGGAGGGCGGACGCTCGTCCTCTTCACCTCGCACGCGGCGCTGCAAACGACCTACCACGCGATCAAACCGATTCTGGAGCGGCACGGTATCGCCGTGCTGGCGCAACGGATCGATGGTTCGCCGCGCCGTCTGATCGAACGGATGCGAATGGGCGGGCCGTTGGTCGTGCTCGGCGCGGCGACCTTCTGGGAGGGCGTCGACATCGCCGGACCGGCGCTCAGCGCCATCGCCATCGTGCGATTGCCCTTTGCGGTCCCCACCGATCCGGTGATTGCCGCCCGGAGCGAACTCTTCGACAATCCCTTCATGGAGTACTCGACTCCGCAGGCGATTCTCAAGTTCAAGCAGGGATTCGGGCGGCTGATTCGCCGACAGGACGATATTGGCGTCTGCGCGGTGCTCGACCGGCGTGTGGTGTCGAAACGATACGGCCGCTCGTTTCTTGAAAGCCTGCCAAACTGTACGCTGACCTACGGCAGCCGCCACACACTCGGCGATGTCGCTTCTGACTGGATCGAACAGGCGCTCGACTCGACGATCGACGGGTCTTGAGCAAAGGAGAAACCGCCGTGCCCGCAACCGCCCCCGACCGCAACCTGGCGATGGAACTGGCGCGCGTAACCGAAGCGGCGGCGATGCTCGCGGCCCGCTGGATGGGCCGCGGCGACAAGAATGCCGCCGACCAGGCGGCGGTCGACGCCATGCGCTACGTGCTCGGCACAATCCAGATGGACGGTGTGGTCGTCATCGGAGAGGGCGAGAAGGATGAGGCGCCGATGCTCTACGTCGGTGAGCAGGTTGGCAACGCCGATTACCCGAAGGTCGATATCGCCGTCGATCCGATCGACGGCACGCGATTGACCTCACTCGGCATGCCGAATGCGATTTCGGTAGTGGCATTGGCCGAACGGGGGGCGCTCTTCGCCTCGCCCGACATCATGTACATGGAGAAAATCGCCGTCGGGCCAGATGCGGTCGATGCGATCGACCTGCGCGACGATGTCGAAACGAACCTCGTGCGCGTGGCGAAGGCGAAAAAGAAATCGGTCAACGACCTGACCGTGGTCGTGCTCGATCGGCCCCGGCACGAGGAGTTGGTGCGAGAAATCCGCGCCGCCGGCGCCCGGATCAAGATGCTGATCGACGGTGATGTCGCCGGCGCCCTGATGACCACCATGCCCGATACCGGCATCGACGTGCTAATGGGGATCGGCGGAGCGCCGGAAGCGGTGATCACCGCCTGTGCGCTCAAGTGCGCCGGCGGTGAGATTCAGACCCGGCTATGGCCACGCAACGATCAGGAACGGCAGGTCGTGATCGAGCAGGGCATTGACACGAGTCGCGTGCTGGCTTGCTCCGATCTTGTCCGGGGTGAGGAGGCGTTCTTCTCCGCCACCGGCATCACCGACGGTGAGCTGGTGCGGGGCGTGCATTTTCACGGCGGAAGCGCCACCACTGAAACGCTGGTGATGCGCTACCGATCGGGCACCATCCGGCGGATTCAGGCCACGCACCGCTTCGACAAGTTGCGCGGAATCTCCCGCTTCTCCTACGAATAGCCAGCACGTGTCAATTCTGGCGACGCGGACGCTCTGTGGAGCCGGAGCGTCGCGCCTCACGACGTTCATCGGCATGCCATTCTCCGCGTGGTATCGCCGGCATGTTCGCGAGTCCGCCGCCGCCTCTTCCATTCTCGTTATGTTCTGATAGGATACAGGTAGCGAAGCCCCACCGAAACCACAACCAGCGCGGACCACGGAGGTCACGATGGCCGAACGAACTCCGATGCCCGATATCATCGTGCTCATTCCGGGCATTCTGGGCAGCGTGCTTGAAAAAGACGGCAAGACGATTTGGGGTCCGAACTGGAGTGCGATCAAAGGCGTCATTCCGGTTTGGGGCCAATCGCTCGACCGGATGACGATTGTTGATGACGACCCCGAGCATGATCTGGACGATGGCATTACGGCGACCAGGCTGATGCCCGATGTGCACCTGATTCCCGGCTTCTGGAAGATCGACGGTTACTCGACACCGCGCGATGAGATCGTTCGCAATTTCCAGGTGACGCCGGGAAAGAACTTCTTCGAGTTTCCATATGACTGGCGTCGCGATAATCGCCACTCCGCCGCCAGATTGAAGCGCCTGGCCGATGAATGGTTGCGTTCGTGGCGCGAATCCAGTGGCAACGCGGACGCCAGGCTGATCATCGT
>JADLGF010000193.1 GCA_020849415.1 Thermomicrobiales bacterium | reverse complement strand
TTAACCGCAACTGAATTTGTGCGGGACATACCGGGATGCTACCATCGCCCCGCAACCAGCTCCGGCGATCCTCCGCCGTTGCGTTCGGCCCTGGCCCGCACTCAACCTGGTTCGAGGATCGTTCGGCTTGCCTGCGCGGCGGCCCGGCCGGCCGCGCCTTCTGCAACAGACGAGGATGTACGAATTCAATGACGATCGGCGATACGAAGCTCGACGATTCCACGGTCGAACCAGTGGAAACGGATTCCGAGGAGATCACCGCCCAGGCTGACGACACCGAATTGGTCGCGGACGAGGATGCTCCCTCGGAAGACGGCGCCGAAGCGGCAGCCACGGCTGAGGATGACGCGGCGCTCGCGAATCTGCCGCCCGTCGATCCGGAGCCTGATCGGGCGGCCCCGCTCGAGGATCAGCTCCTCCCCGGCGCGGTTTCGATCGATCCGACCGGTGTGCGCGCGGCCTTCCTGCAAAACGATTCGGCCGGCGTGCCCTGGCTCTGGCTGCTCAACCTCGAGGATGGCGAAGCCGCTCCGGCGCCGCTCGAAAACGCCGATCGCCCCTACACCTTCGTCGAGGATGAAGGCGGCCCGCAGTGGTCGCCCGATGGCCAATTCCTGGCGATGACGGCCCGCTACACCGGCGCCGATTCCACGCACATTCGCATCGTGGACGCCCAAACCGGCGCCACCGCATTGCTCGTCCGTCACCCCGGCGCCGATTCCTGGCCGCGCTGGTCGCCCGATGGCGAATGGATCGCCTTCGTGTCGGTGCGGGATGGACAGCAGTTCATCGCGGTCGCCGGCGCCCAGGGCGACGGACCCGCCACCCAGCTCACCAACCCGCCGCTCGGTCACTTCGATCGCGAACCGACCTGGGATGTGAAGCTGGACGGTGGTCGCATCGCCTTCCTGCGCAACGCCTCCACGCCGGAGGGGCAGGCCGGCGATCACATCTGGACCGTCGCCCTCGCCAATAGCGAGGAAAAGCAGCAGTCGAAGAAGCTCGTGCACCGGCGGTCGCTCCGCTGGGGTACCACCCGTCCGCTCATCCTCCACGTGGCCGAGGAGACAGACTGGCATCATATTGCCGTCGTCAATGTCGATAATCAGGCCGCCTGGACCATTTCGAGCGAGCAGGGCGACAAGTCGGACCCGCAGTGGTCGTTCGATGGTAACCGCGTGCTCTTCGTCCGCTCGAAGAATGGCGTGGTCAGTGTGTGCGAACGCGCCACCAGCGCCGCCACCTCCGAGGCGCTCGAACCGGGACCGGGCCGTGCCTGGTCTCCGCGGTGGGTGCCAGGTCCGGACGACCAGAAGCGGGTCTTCTACGCCTTCTCGCCGGCGAACGGAGCGCCGGCGTTCTACATCCAGGCGAACAAGAAGGACGCCGAGCGCGATTCCGCGCCTTTGCCGGGTGGCTGGAGCGCCAGCGGGCGTCGACTGATCGCACCGACGAATCTCGATTTCACCCTGCTCAAGAATGTAAAGACGAGCGGTCTCTTCTTCCGCCGCGCCGAGGGCGCCGGCCCGGCGCCGGCCGTGATCCTGCTCGGTGGCCGGCCCGATCTCGCGCCGAACGCCGGCTTCGATCCGGCGGCGCAGGCGCTGGCGGCCGCCGGACTGGCGGTCTACGCGCCGCTGCTGCCGGGCATGCACGGCAGCGGTCGCAAGGTCTCCGCCGCTCGCAAGGATCGCGCCGATATCGAATCGGAAGTCGACGATCTGCTCGCGGTCATCGATCTGCTCAAGGAGAACAACGGCGTCGATAGCAGCCGCATCGCCATCGTCGGCGAAGGCTACGGCGGGGCGCTGGCGCTCGTGCTGGCCGGCAGCCGCCCCGGCACGGTGCAGGGCGTAGTCGCGATCGATCCGGTTGTCGATTGGGATAGCGCGCTCGATGAGGCCGAAGGCGCCGAACGGGCCTGGTACCGCGAAAACTACGGCCTGCCGATCGCGCAGATGGGCCGCTACGCGCTGCGCACCCCGATGACCTTCGCCGGGGTGATCGACGCGCCGGCGCTGCTGATCGAGCGCACCCCGGGCGAGATCCATGTGCCCCTCCTTCGCTCGAAACTCGACGAACTGGATCGTCCCTACTGGTTCGAACAGGCTGCCGGTGAATCGGGCTGGGCGGTGTACGCCCGCGCCGCCACTTTCCTGGCGAACGCGTTCCGGGGTCAACTGGAAGCGCCGGTGGTCGAGGAACCGGCAGCGGAACCGATCGTGCTCTCTCCGGAAGAACTGGCCGCGATGATCGAAACGCCGGTTGCCGCCGTCGAGTCGATCGAGGTCGCTGAGGAGATCGAAGCCGAGGCCGCATTCGAGACGGACGAGCTCGAAACGGCGACAGAGGAGATCGTCGAGTTCGAGGAGTTCCTCGAGCCCGAGGGCGCACCTGAAGCGGAAGAGCCCGGCGAAGCGCGCATCGCGCCATCACCACCCATCCGCGCCGATGAGATTTAACGCGCCACATCCCGGCATCGCACGATTCAAGCAGCCAGTGTCTGCGGGGAGGATCTTGTGCCTTCCCTCAGACACTGGCTTTTTCGTTCTTTAGAATGCAATAAGTAATCGATGCTCCGGTGGGTGGCGCGGACGATTTTCGTTGCCGTGCACTCAATGGTCATGCCCGCACTGGGTTGGTCGGGCCAGACGGCGAGACGGTACGGTTAGCTTTCGGTACATCCGGTTCATGTAACTTCAGCGTATAAAGTGCATAACATGTCGTCAATGTCATGCAACACATGGCAGGACGGTGTTTGGGGGATCGGTTCGAGTGATCCGAACCGGCGTCGTTGCCGGTGGATCGAACCAAGGGGGAAACACACCATGGTACAGGCAGCGGAGAAGCGGAGCCGGGAAGTCGGGCGTCCGCGATCGTTCTCGGATGAGGATGCGTTCCTCGCGACAACGAACCTGCTCATCGAACACGGCGCGGCCGGAATCACCCTGGCCGATCTGGCCCGGGCGCTCAATTGCACCGCGCCGGCGCTCAATGTCCGGTTCGGTTCGCGCAGCGGTTTGCTGCGCTCCTACTACAAATGGGCGACGCGCCTCGATCACGAGCGCTTCGCCCGGGCGCGTGAAAAGCACGCATCGCCGCTCAAGGCGTTGCGCAATCGCCTGTTGCAGCCGGCAAACGATGAACTCGAAAAGGCGCTCGACGCCTCAGCCCAGGCCAAACTGCTCTCGATCTTCGCCGAGGCGCAGCGCGATCCCGATTTCGCCGATCTGGCGGCGAAGCACAACGCCGCCTTCGAGGCGGAGATCGCCACCTCGCTGAGCGCGGCCGTCGATGCGGGCGAACTGAAATCGGCCGATCCGAAGCAGCTGGCGCGGCTCATGTTCGCCGGCATCGTCGGCGCGGGATACCTCTGGTCCATCCAGCGCAGCGGCGCAGTGATCGATGACATCGGCGCGATCTACGAAGCGGTGATTGCGCCGTACGAGTCGTCCGGCAAGAAGCGGAAGTAACGCACTCGATCCCCACGAACTTTGCGGTGGCGGCGGGCCGGTCCATTGGATCGGCCCGCCGTTGTTGTATTGGGTGACCGCGTGTCGCGGCGCACGACGCCGGAACTCGGTTCGGCGCTATAGTGTCCGTACGCGCAGCAACGAAGCTCGCTGATAAGGAGGAAGCCCGTTGGTTACGCTTCTGGAACGGAAGGAAGCCATCGAAGTCGCGGCGCTGCTTTCGGAAATGAACCTTGCTCGGGGAGAACTCGAGGCATTCATCGCCGGAACCGCGTCCGATCGCTTGATCGGCCCCCGCAAGGATGGCTGGTCGATCAAGGATCATCTCTATCACCTCGCCACCTGGGACAGCTACCTGATCGCGCTGCTGGAACGGCAACCGCGTCTGCCCGCGGTCGGCCTCGATGCCGATCCGCGCGGGGAATTCGATCAGGTCAACGCGATCTTTTTCGAGCGAGGGAAGGATTTGCCCCTCAATCACGTGCTCGGCCTGTTCCGTGGGAACCGGGGCCGGATCATCGAGGCGCTCCAGAAGCGCTGCGACGCCGATCTCGATCGTCCCGTCGCCGATTTCCAGCCGAGCGATCTCGCCCCGCTCGAGGGGCGCCT
>JADLGF010000192.1 GCA_020849415.1 Thermomicrobiales bacterium | reverse complement strand
GGCGGCGGATCGGTGGGATCGCTGAACTCGACGTTGGCGAGTTCCACCTGATAGCCGGTCTTCGGACCGTAGAGACTGGCCCGCACCACCTGATCCTGCGTCGTCATCTGCAGCAGTATCCAGGAATCGGTCGGATTGGTGATCACCAGATCGAGCGGCCACTCCCACTCGTGGTTCGGTTGGTAGATGGCGGCATCGAGTCCCGCGGCCCAACCATCGAGTTCGTAGAACGACACCCGAAACGAGTGCGGGTGCCACTCGGCGAACGGCAGACCGGCCAGCAGTGCCGCCCGGAAGACGGTGGTCGACACCTGGCAGACACCGCCACCGATATCGCTGGCGTACCAGCCATCCGCGATGATCTTGCCCTCGACGAACCCGGCGTCGACCGAGATATCCCCGACCGTTTGCAGAAACGAGAGCGTGCCGCCCGGCGGGATCAACGCGTGATCGACTTTTTGGGCAGAGACTTCGACATTGATCGCCCGCTCCTCGCTTGAACCGGCGAAGGACGACGAACCTTCCGCCATCAGCTCTGCGATGCCGAGCGCATCCAGATTGCGGGAATCGATGGTGGGCGGAATCTTGTCCACCGGAACCTGCACGATCCGGCCCGTCTCCTTGCCTGCCGCCTCGATCACCAGTTCCGCCAGTTGGTTCAGGTCAACCGATCGCCCCTCGCGGCTCTCGGTGATCGCCTGGACGCCGTTATTCCATCCGATCTCGGCGTTGACCGGACTTCGGTAAATCTCATCCGCAATCGATTGAAGGATGATGACCAGCGTGCCCGGATCGAGCGTTGGCCGTGCGTTCACCGTATCTCGTGGCACCACGATCGAGCGCGCCAGGGCGTCACGATCGACCGTCCAGCGGGTATCGCCGTAGCGCAGCGTCACCTTCCGGCTGACCAGCCGCGCCGCCTCGGCTCGGGAAGCCTCCAGATCAGCGGCGGTCACCGCGGCCGCCGTGACCGTGACGGGCAACGTAATCGTGAAAGGCTGAAGATCGCCGATACCATCCACCGTCAGCTGACGGAGCACACCGACATCGAGCGTGCGTCCGGTTTGTTCCGGACTGATCGCGATCGCGGTCCCGTCCATCGTGAACACCGCGTCGACCGGATCGAGATCCAGCTCGGCGGCGATTTCCTGGAGAACGGAATCGAGCTTGTCTTCGTTCATCCGGCCGACGAACGCCAGCGTCCGGGATCGCCGATCGAGGAGCGCCTCGTAGCGACCGGTCACGCCGTCTTCCCGGCCGTGACCCCACGCCTCATCGAGCGTCGCTTCGTAGTCGATCGTGAGCCCGAGTTCGCTCGCCGAGAAGCGCCAGGTCCGGTCCTCGTACACGTACGTGACCGCCGCCTGCTGGAAGTCCCCGGTCCGATCCTCGAGGGCGATCAGGGCTTCCTCACGTGTCATGCCCCCGATCGCCACCCCGGCGATGACAACGCCCGGGTAGAACTTGCCATTGCAGCGCAGCGGCAGCGCGGACGTCGCCACCAGGGCGAGCGCGCCGGCGCCGGAGAGAACCACGGAACGACGACCCAGACGGCGGCCTGAGTTCGATTGACGGAACAGCAAGGGTCGATACTCCCGAGTCTGGCAGCGGTCGCCCAACTCCCATGTGAGAGCCGAAAGCTACTATCAAACGGGAAGCATAGCACGCCAACCCGTCACTCCAGTCCGGCGGATACGCTCGATGAATAAAAACGACCCGCCGGGGATACCAGCGGGTCGCGTCACTCAGCGTTTGGGTACCAGCGGATCAGGCGCCGTGTTTCTTCTCGTCGGCACGGTACCAGAAGATGCCGATCACGCCGGCGACCGTGCCGCCGATCATCAGGTACAGCCCGAGGTTCTCCAGATCCTGGTCCGGCACCGACATCGACGTTCCCATGCCAAAGACCGTCAGGCCGACTGACGCGATCGTGAACCCCAATGCAACCAGTATCCGCGCGATCATCCCTGCTCCTCCAAACCTGGCAGTTCTCTCCGCATATCCTACCGGAAATCCGAAACGAACGTCGACGCTCCTCGCATCAATGCCCGATTTGCACCGGCGATCAGTCTTCGTTGACGATTCGCTCCCAAGCCGCCGGATCAGTCGGACCTTCGGTCGTGACGATCACCACCGTCTTTCCGGCCAGGTCGCCCCCGAAGCGCTCGGTCCAGGCGATCAGCCCGGCCAATCCGGCTGCCCCGGTCTCACCCGCAGAGACGCCGTCCCGCGCCAGCAGCCGGATCGCGGCCTCGGCGCGCCGGTCTTCGATCGCGAGCGCGAAATCGATGTTCCCGGAAACGACCGGCCAGGCGATCTCTGACACCAATCCGCAGTTCAGCCCGGCCATGATCGAATCATGCGGACCGGGCAAATATGCGATCTCGCCCGCTTCCAGCGAAACGTAGTTGCAGGCGGCGGCGATCGGCTCCACGCCGATCAGCAGCGCATTGTGTCGCCGCGCGAATGGCACGGAGGCCGCGCCCAGCGCCCCCACCCCGAGCTGGATCGCTACCACATCGACGCCCGCGCCGGCGAGTTCCTCGTCCGCCTCGGCGAAGAGCGTGCCGTACCCCTCGATGACCCACTGCGGAATCTCGGCGTAACCGGGCCACGAGGTGTCGCTGATCACCAGGCAGTCATCGGCCATATCTTCGGCCGAGCGGGCGATGGCATCGTCGTACGTCCCGTCGATCGGGATCACCTCGGCCCCTTCGCCGGCGATCGCCGCGATCCGCGCCGGCGCCATATCGGCCGGCACGTAGATGCGGCTCTCGAATCCGAGCCATTGCGCCATTCGCGCCACTGCCCGGCCGTGATTGCCGTCTGTCGCGCAGCAGAGGGTGAGCGGCTTCAGCGGCTCGACCGCCTCGACCAGTGCGGGAAAGCCGGCATCCGTCCCCGGCGCGGGCAGACCGCGCGCCGCCAGCAGATCGTTCAGCGCCCGAGCGGTCGCCCACGAAGCGCCGACGATCTTGAAGGCCGGCAATCCGAAGCGCTCGGTCTCCCGCTTCACGAACACCCGCGCCGCGCCGATCGCCGCCGCCGCGGTCGGCGCTTCGAGCAACGGCGTCGGCGCGTAGCCCGGCATCGTCCGGTGGAAGCGGCTCGGCGCGGTATCGAGCGAGCCGATCGGCGCGTCGGCATGCCGGAGCGGGTTGATCAGCAGCGATTCGGCGGCGGGTCTGGAGGCGATCGGCGTCACGAAAAACTCCCGGTTCAGGCGCGTGGATCGAGGTCCGGTTCAAGTCCCGGCATTGTCGCAGAAAGCGTCGCCGGGTCCAAAGCCGGCTCGGCGAGGGTCCGGATCGAGCGGATCGGCGCCAGCAGCAGCGGCGTCACCGCCAGGAGCATGCCGAGTTCGCCGATCACCAGCGTCCAGGCCGCGCCGATGCCGGTGGCGATCGTGCCGCCGAGCAACGCGCCGACCGGCATCGAACCCCGGATCGCCAACAGGGACGACGCCTGCACCCGGCCCAACGCCGGCAACGGCGTGTATGCCTGACGCATGCTGGCCGCGATCACCTGGTACATGACGAAGAAGCCCCACTGGCAGAACTCGCAGAGCACGATCAGCGGAAACGCGTAATCGGGCACGAGCAGCGCCATCGGGATGAAGAGCCCGGTCAGGCCGAACATCGACAGCCCGAGCACAAGGGTGTTGCCGCTGCCGATTCGTTTCGAAATCGGCCCGGAACTCCACGCACCCAGCAACGAGCCGATTCCGCCCATGGCGTAGATGAAGCCGATGCGGCCCGGCCCCATCCCCAGGTCCTGCGCGAGGAAGAAAATGTAAACCGACATGAACACTTCACCGAAGCAGGCGGTGAAGGTCGATGCGGCGATCAGCGCGCGCAGAATCGAGGACCGCGCGATCGTGGAGACACCATCGCGAATCTGGGCGAGCATCGATTCGTGCTCCTCCCGCTCCGGTTCCGCCTCGACGTGGCGGATCCGCGTCAGCATCAGCGCCGATCCGAGGTACGACGCGGAATCGATCACCAGCGCGAACGGCGCGGTCAGCAACGACACCAACCCACCCGCCAGCGCCGGACCGGTGATTTGCGCGCAGGATGTCGAGAACTCGAGTTTACCGTTCGCATCGACCAGCTGATC
>JADLGF010000191.1 GCA_020849415.1 Thermomicrobiales bacterium | reverse complement strand
TCGCCAGTTACAGCGGCCTGGGACCGCGGGTGAGATCGCCGGCAACGATCTCCTCGATCCCGGCCTCGGTTCGCAGTTGCAACGCGCCGGTTGCGGTCACGCCGATGAAGCAACCTGAAACCACCGTGCCGACGTTCTCGATCCGCACGTTTTCGTTCCGATAAAGCGCGCGCTCGAACCAGGCGGCGAGTCCCGCGGCGGGTCCGGCGGTACGGAAATCATCGTATCGATCGGCAAGTCGATCGAGCACCGCCCGCTCAACCGCTTCGAGCGACCAGGTCGTATCCGTGAGGGCTGCGAGGCTGGTCGCGGTATCCGGCAGGGATTCTCGCGGGGTATTGATGTTGACGCCGATGCCGAGATTGACGAACTCGACACCACCACGTGAGCTCCGGGCCTGCATTAGCACCCCGCAGAGCTTGCGGCCGGTGCAGAAGAGATCGTTCGGCCACTTGAGGTCGATCCTGGCCGGCAACGACGCGCCGACCAGCGCCTCGATCCCTTCCGCCACCGCGAGGCCGGCAATCAGCGGGAAAGGAGACAACTCCTCGGGAGCCAGCTTCGGGCGGAGCAGCACCGACATCAGCAGCGCCGCGTCCGGCGGGGTCACCCAACTTCGGCCGCCCCGGCCCCGGCCGGCGGTCTGTTCACCGGCGACGACGATCGTCCCTTCCGGAGCACCCTGCAACGCAAGTTCTGTCAGGCGATCCATCGTGCTTGGGATTGAGGCGAAGTGGTGTCTTGGCAGCCCGAGGCGGTTCATTCGTCGCCGGTCGGCCGCTCGGAGGCATCGGTTGCGCCGTTTTCGGATTCCGGTGCAATCCGCTCGATCCGGACCCGGCGCACCCGGTGCCGCTCGACGCGCAGCACTTCGACCCGGATGCCGCCCGCCTCGACGATATCGCCCGTCACCGGCAGCCGTTCCAGGTGCTTGAGCACGAAGCCGCCGATGGTGTCGTAATCGACATCGTCGAAGTCGTCGGCATCGAGTTCGAAGTGATCGACGACCTCGTGCATCACCACGCCGCCCGACACCTCGAGCACATCATCCGAGAGCTCGACGATCTCTTCTTCCACGGTACGGTCATATTCGTCGTGAATCTCGCCGATGATCTCTTCCACGATGTCTTCGATCGTGACGATGCCGGCGATGCCGCCGTACTCATCTGCGACGATCGCGATCTGCTGGCGTTGGCGGCGCATATCGCGCAGTAGCTCATCGACCCGCTTCGACTCCGGAACGATGTAGGCAGGCCGCAGCAGCCGGCGAATTCGGACCTCACTCACGTTGCGGGTGACGAACGGCAACAGGTCCTTGGCGTGGAGCACCCCGAGCATCTCGTCGATCGCCTGATCGTAGATCGGGATGCGGCTGTGGCCGGTGGTGGTGATGATCTGCAGGATTTGCGCCGGCGGGGTATTGACACTCACCGCCACCATATCGAGCCGCGGGACCATGATGTCGCTGGCGGTCAGGTCCTCGAGTTCGAGTACACCGTCGATCATCTCCTGTTCGGCGGCCTGGAGCGCCTCGTCTTCCTGCGCCTTGCCGGTGGCGTCGCGAATCTCCTCTTCGGTGGTGTTCAGCACGCCATCGCGGCCCGGCAGGAGCAGTCGGACCGGGGCCGCCAACGCGTCGCTGACGGTGATAAGGGGGCGGAAGAGCCGGGCCAGTCGCGCGGAAAGACGGACACAGAACTCGATCAGGCCGTCCGAACCGTGATTCAGCACCACCCGCGGGAACCCGATACCGGCGATCACCAGGGTCAACAGCAGGAAAACGAAGTTGAGCAGCAGGTGATAGTTGTCGAAGACGCGCTCGATTAGGTCCTCGATCATCACGACCGCGACGATCGCCGACGCTACCCGCACCGCCACCATCGACGCTCGGTAGGCGCGGGCGCCTTCCACCAGCGCCACCGTGGTGCGCTTGCCGCTGCGAATCTCTTCCTGCATCTCCTGGGCGCGGCGGCGGCTGAAGATGTCGCCGCCGAGTTCGGCGACGCCGGAAACGGCATAGATCGCGAGTGCGACGATCGCAATGACCAGTTCGAGGATCAGCCTGCTGTCCATTGTGTTCCGTTTGCAATGACCACGGGCGGGTTTTCGCAACCCGCCCGCCTCCGCGTTTAGTAGAAGAGAGCGCTGACGCTCAGGTCTTTATGGATACGCATGATCGCTTCCGCCAGTAACGGCGCAATGGAAACCAGTTCGATCGGTTTCGATTGCCAGCCGTTCGGAAGCGGAATGCTGTCGGTGATGAACACCTTCGAAATCGGCGATTGCTCGATCAGGTCGAGCGCATCGCCGGCGAAGATGCCGTGCGTGGCGGCGGTGATCACATCGGAGGCGCCACGCGCCTTCAGCAGCCGGGCCGCTTCGACCAGCGTGCCGCCGGTGCTGATCATGTCATCGACAATGACGGCCGTTTTGCCGTCGACATCGCCGACCATCTCCAGCACTTCGGTTTCGTCCGCCTCCGGGTGGCGTTTGGAGATGATCGCCAGCGGCGCGCCAATACGCGTGCGGAAATCATCGGCCCGGGCGACCCCGCCGGCATCCGGGCTGACCGCCACGATGTCCTGCGCGTCGGTCATCTGCTTGAAACGCTTGGCCAGGAGCGGAGTCGCGCGCAGATGATCGACCGGGATATCGAAGAAGCCCTCGATGGCGGGAGCGTGCAGATCGAGCGTCAGCACCCGGTGGGCGCCGGCGGTGACGATCAGATTCGCGACCAGCTTGGCCGAGATCGGTTCGCGACCGCTGGTCTTCTTTTCCTGCTTGGCGTAACCGTAGTACGGAATGACCGCCGTGATCCGATCGGCCGAGGCGCGGCGCAGCGCATCGATGATCAGCAGCAGTTCCATCAGGTGATGGTCAACCGGATTACAGATCGATTGAATGACAAAGACATCGGAACCGCGGACATTTTCGTCGAGCTTGACCCGCGTTTCGCCGTTTTTCCACTCTCCAATGACAGCGCGGCCCAATGGCGCTTCGAGCGACTTCATAATGTCGTTCGCAAGCTGCGGGTGAGAATTGCCCGCAAAGACCTGCAATCTGCCGTCCATCACCCCTGGTGCTCTCCTTTACCCTGCGTTTTCGGTTCAGCCGGGTTCCGCGGTTTGGCCGGAACCCCTATCACCGTTTCTCCCGGTGCGACATCGCGGGTCACCACCGAGCCGGCTCCGGTTTTCGCGCCGTCGCCAATGTTCACCGGCGCTACCAGCATGGTATCGCTTCCGATCAGAACATTCGCGCCGACCGTCGTCGGGTGTTTGGACGTTCCGTCGTAATTGGCGGTGATCGTACCGGCGCCGATGTTGCTCTTTGGGCCGATGTGGGCGTCGCCGAGGTATGAAACGTGCCCAACCCGAACGCCAGATTCGAGCCGGCTCTGTTTGACTTCGACATAGTTGCCGATGTGGACACCGGCGGCGATATCGCTGCCGGCCCGCAGATGGCTGAACGGCCCGACATCGGAGCCGTCCCCGATGCGGGATCGCTCCACCATCGAGGCAACGACACGCACGTTATTGCCGATGGACGAGGCTTCGATGATCGCGTTGGGACCGATCGCGCAGCCTGAGCCGATGATCGTCCCGCGCCGGATCACGCAACCCGGTTCGATGACCGTGTCCGGGCCGATCGTGACGCCGGCTTCGATCGTGACGGTTTCCGGCCGGCGAATCGTAACGCCGGAACGCATCAGATCGGTTTGGATGCGGTTGAGCAGCAGGGTTTCGGCGTTGGCGAGTTCGACGCGATCGTTGATGCCCCAGAGAAATTCCGGCGATTCCTGAACGGTCGTGACCGGCCAGGGATCGCCACCCGCTCGGGTAGCCGCTTCGACTAGATCGGTGACATAGAACTCACCTTTGGGACTCTCTTTGATGGCGCGCAGTTCCGGCAAAGCCCAAACGGCATCGAGCGCCATCATGCCGCTATTGGCTTCGTATTCTGCGTAGCGCTCGATATCGTCGGCCTTTTCGATGATGCGCGTCGCATGGTCGTTCGTGCGCTCAATTCGGCCGTATCCGGTTCCCGGCGCGGCCGGCATGGTGAGGGCCGCAAGCTTGACTCCCGGCGCGCCCTGCGCTTCGAAGAGCCGGGCAACGACCTCTCCGGTCAGGAGCGGGTGATCCGCATAGAGCATCACGCAGCGCTCGATGCCGGGGTGGGCTTCCAGCGCCAGCCTGAGGGCATGGCCAGTGCCTCGCGGCGGGTTCTGGATGACGATTGAGATGTCGGTGCGCCCGATCGCTTCGGGGATGCCGGCCGTCTGCTCGCTCGCGACGAGAATCGTCAGGTCGGGCTCGATCGCGGCACCCGCCTCGAGCACATGCTCAACCATCGTCAGGCCGGCGAGGCGGTGGAGCGGTTTGGCGAGTGAGGATTTCATCCGCGTGCCGGCGCCGGCGGCCAGCACGATCAGCGCCGTTCGCGGCGAACCAGCCGAATCGTCTGCCTGATCACGGGCGTTCACGAGCAGCGAGCTCCGATCCGGGGAGTATCGTTCGGGGAGCCGGGCGGCTGGCGGACCAGGATTCGAACCTGGGACCTGGGATCCAAAGACCCGTGTGATACCTCTTCACCATCCGCCAATGTGCGGCCATTTGGGCCGCGCAGAATCATACCACGGCGGTTTTGGCGATTCCCGGGTATGACCCAAAAAAGCCGTTCCCACCGCATCAGACGCCGAGCGCGTCCTTCACCTTATCGAAGAACGAACGCGTGTGTGGCTGTGGTTGGATGTCGCTCCCCATCGTTTCGGCGAGCCGCTCGAAAAGGTCACGCTGTTCGGATGAGAGGTCGTGCGGAATCAGCACCTGCACCGTGACGATCTGATCTCCTCGTTCCTTGCCGCTCGGCACGCCGTGACCCTTGAGCCGGAACTTTTCGCCCGACTGGGTGCCGGACGGAAGGTTGAAAACGACCGGTCCGTCGATCGTTTCGACGCTGATCGAATCACCGAGCGCCGCCTGGGCGACATTCACCCCGGCCGTCATCTGAATCGTGCGCCCATTGCGGGTGAAGATCTCGTGCGGCTCGATCCGGACCTTGACGTAAAGATTACCGGCCGGCCCGCCGTTGGGACTCGCCTCACCCTGCCCGGTGTAACGCAGCGTCTGGTTCTCATCGATGCCCGGCGGCACGGTGACGTTGATCGTGCGACCCCGCGTCACCCGGCCGCGACCGCGGCAGGTCGGGCAGGGATCAGTAATGGTGACCCCTTCGCCCCGGCAGTTCGAGCAGGGCTGGGCGGTCATGAACTGGCCGAGGATCGTCTGCTGCACGCGGCGCACTTCACCGGTGCCGCTGCAAACGGTGCAGCGCGGCGGGGTGGCGCCATCCTTCATCTTGGTGCCGTGGCAGCTGTCGCACGTTTCCTGGCGCGTCAACTCCATCTCGTGTTCGGCGCCGAACATCGATTCCATGAAGGTGATGTCGATCGTGCCCTGGAGATCGGCGCCCCGCTGCGGACCGCTTCGCCGGCGGGTCGTTTGGCCGCCGAAGAAAGTTTCGAAGATGTCGCCGAACGGGCTCTGGCCGAAGCCACCGAAGGGATCGCCATTGCCGCCCATCTGGGACGCGGCGTGGCCAAATCGGTCGTAGGCGGCCCGCCGATCAGCGTCGGAAAGGACCTCGTACGCTTCGTTGACTTCCTTGAACTGCTCCTCGGCGCCCTCGTCCTTGTTGACGTCCGGGTGGTACTGCCGCGCGAGCTTGCGATAGGCCTTTTTCAGCTCATCGTCGGTGGCTCCGCGCGATACGCCAAGCACCTCGTAGTAGTCACGTTTCTCAGCCATTGCGGTCCAGTTTGCTCGCTCGAATGACCGGGACGCCACGCGTGGCCCCGATCTGGAAGAATAGACGGGGATCAGGATTCGGGTGGCGGTTTTTCAACCGCTGCCGAGCGACGGCAAGTCTAGCACTCAGCTTCCTTGAGTGCTAAACCGGAGGCCTGCGTATGTTGTACGGCGAACGCGTCACGCTGCGTCCATTCCGCGCCGATGATCTGCCCGCGATGCGCTCGTGGTTTCGCGACCGGGCGGTGACACGCAACTGGGCCAATCATCCGGTGATTTCCGACACCCTGTTTGAAGCGGACCTGACCGGGCGCTTCGCCAGCTTCGATCGGGATGGCCACTTCGCGGTCGATAACGAGTTCGGTGAATTGATCGGCCGGGTCGATTTCGATGAACTCGATCCGATCGATCGCACCTGCGAACTGAGCATCATGCTCGGCGCGGAGGCGGGTCGGGGCAAGGGGTACGGCGCCGACGCCTGCCACACCCTGCTGGAACACCTCTTCAGTGACCGACAGATCGAGCGAGTCTGGCTGTCGGTGATCGACTGGAACGCGCCGGCGATCCGGCTCTACGAGAAACTCGGCTTCGTGCATGAGGGTCGTCTGGAGCGCACGATCTGGCTCGAAGGCGGCTGGCACGATCTGCTGCTGATGGGAATGATGAAAACGGAGTACCGGCGGCGGAGCGAATCAGGTCAGGTCGCGGCGAAGGTCGATCGTTAGGCCGGCCCTGCGGATCGCCACCCGGTGGAACCATGGGGCGGCGAGCGATACGTAGATGCGCCCCTCGCTGGCATCGATCAGCGGTTGCGGGATGCCGCCGGCTCCAAAACGCGCTCCGGCAAGCGCGCCGGTGAGCGCGCCGCGCGCATCGGCCGGACCACCGCGGTTGACGGCGGTCAGCACCGCCTCCTCGAAGCCAGCAGCGTGCGATGCATCGAAAAACGCGGCCGCGATGACGTCAGCCAGTCCGTCGCCAGCCTGCGTGGCGGGCTCAGCGCGCAACGCCCGCGCCACTTCGCCATCGTTGAGGTGGCGCGCCGCTTCGTGCGCCCAGGCCCGCGGCTCCATGCCGCCCCGCGCGGCAAGTTCCACCCCGAGGGCGATGGCGGACGCGCCGGAGATTGCCAGCGGGCTCCCATGCGTGATCCGGACAACGCGTTCGACATCCTCCAGCAATTCGGACGTCCGCTTGCTCCCGACCGCGTGCATCAGGCCGATCGGCACTCCTCGCGCCGCGATGTCGGGGCTGGCCGAGCCGTCATCGTCGAGCGGTTGGTGAAACTCGAGACGCTCTTCGGCGATTTCGAGGGCGCGCAAGGTATCTCCGTGCATCCAGCGCTTCGATTCGCCGCGAGCGAGAAAGAGCATGCGCGGTCCGATCAGGTCGGGATCGAAGACGCCATCGTTGGCGGTGGCCGCCTCGACGATGCAGAGCGCGATCTCCGATTCGTCGGTGAACTCGCCCGCCTTGATCTCGGTGTCAGCATCGAGCTGACGCGGGTGGTAGCCCGCGATCCGGCCGAATCGGGCTTCGATCTCGGCCGGCGAAAGCCCCGCCACCGGCATGCCAAGCGCATCGCCGATGCCCATACCGAGCAGACTGCCGAGGAATTTGTTCTGGTTCGCGCCCGATGCCACCCTGTCGCTCCCGCTCGTATGCCGTCACTCGGGAGATAATAGCCGGGAACCGAACCGCATCAGCGAGGCAAGACCGTGGAACGATACCCAACTCCATCAAACTGGCCGGCGAATCACCGGGCCGCCCTCTGTATCAGTTTCGATGTCGATGGTGTCTACGGCGAGCGGAACTACCGCGATCCGTCCGACACCTATTGGCTCTCCCAGACCGAGTACGACCGCGCCGGCGTCGAACGATCACTCCGCATCATGGCCGATTTCGATCTCCAGGCGACCTACTGCTGGGTCGGACAGGTGGCAGTCGACGATCCGGACACGCTTCGACGGGCTGCCGCCGAGGGTCACGAGATCGCGCTGCACACCTGGGATCACCGCTACCTCCACACGATGTCGGAGGTGGAGCAGCGGGACGACTTCCTCCGCACCCGCGAGGCGCTGGAGCGGATCATGGGCCACGCCCCGACCGGCCACAAGACGGGCGGCTGGCGCTACAACGAAGCGACCCACCGGATCGCCCAGGAACTCGGGCTCGAGTGGATCATGGACATCCCGAACGGCGATTTGCCCTCCCTCGAACAGCCCGATCCGCTCCTGCCGCCGTTGGTCAATCTGCCGCCGTCGTGGCTCTGGGATGACTACAACTGGTACGTTGACAACATTGCCTCGCCGAATCAGGTGGCGAACGCCTGGCAGGACGATCTCGATCAACTGCGCGAGGACGGCGGCTTGATGTCGCTGACCCTGCACCCGTTCGTCACCGGCCGGCCGGGTCCGGCGCGGGGGCTTGCCCGCTTCATCGATTACGCGGTGTCGCTCGGGGACATCTGGATCGCGCCGGCCGGGCAGATCGCGCGCTGGTGGCGGGAACGCGCCATCGGATAGTGCTGCTTTACCATTGCGTCATTGAATGTCGAATGCGTCCAGCCACGGAGGAGTCATCGCAGTGCCAGCCGATCTCTTGCTCATCAACGGCCGTTTCAAAACGATGAACCCCACGCAGCCATTCGCCGAGGCAGTGGCGATTCGCAACGGACGCATCGCCGCGGTCGGCTCCAACGCCGAGGCGCGGGAGGCCGCCGGTTCGCGCGCGCAATCGATCGACCTGACCGGCCGCACCGCCACCCCGGGCCTGAACGACGCCCACTCCCACCCGATGGGTCTTGGGGCGTCGCTGCTCGATCTCAATCTGCGGCGACCGAATGTCACCACTATCGCCGAGATTGTGACCAAGGTGCAGGAACGGGCAGCTGCGACGCCGGCCGGCAAGCCGGTGCTTGGACGCGGCTACGATCAGGCCCAGCTCGACGATCAGCGCCACCCGACCCGGCACGACATCGATCCAGTGGCGGTGAACCAGCCTGTTTTCCTGCTGCGCGCCTGCCATCACATCGCGGTTGCCAACAGCTACCTGCTCAACCTCGCGGGAATCGACCGCAACACGCCTGATCCGGATGGCGGCACGATCGATCGCGACGAGCACGGCGAACCGACCGGGGTGCTGCGTGAATCGGCCATGAACCTGGTCCGAGCGCACATGCCGGCGCCGACAACGGACGAGATTGCGGCGGCGATCAGGGCCGGTCATCAGGCCTTCCTTGAGACGGGCGTCACCAGCACGATCGAGGCCGGCATCCGCCGGATCGAGGAGATGCACGCCTACCAGCAGCTCCGGCAATCGGGAGAGATCAAGGTCCGCACCTACCTGATGATGATGATCGACGAGATGCTCGATCACATGATCGGCCTCGGACTGCAAACGGGCTTCGGCGACGACCGGCTGCGCATCGGCTCGGCCAAACTCTTCAGCGATGGTTCGCTTGGCGGTCGCACCGCCCGGATGAAGGCGCCGTACGAGGGTGAGCCGGACAATCACGGTCTCTGGATGGAAGAGCCGACGGTGATGAAGGAGAAGATTCTCAAGGCCCACAACGCCGGCTTCCAGGTGGCGATTCACGCCATCGGCGACGACGCAGTCGATGTCATCCTGCAGGGGTACGAGGAGGCGATCGCGAAGAGTCCGCGCGCTGACACCCGTCACCGGATCGAGCATGCGCTGCTGGTCAGCGAGGACGTGCTGGTGCGGATGAAGGCGGCCGGGGTGGTGCCGATTCCGGGGACATCCTTCAACTACTTCTTCGCACCCGCCTACGCGCAGAATGTCGGCGAGGAGCGGCTGCGCTATTCGAACGCGATGGCCAGTTTCAAGGCCCATGGCATCGTGGCGGCCGCCAGCACCGACGCCCCCGTAGTCGTGCCGACCGCTTCGATCGGCCTCTACGGGATGGTGACGCGCAAGGATGTCAACGGCGACGTCGTCTGGGGCGAGCAGGCGATCTCGCTTGACGACGCGCTCCGCGCCTACACGTGGGCCGGGGCGTACGCCTCATTCGAAGAGGGTATCAAGGGTTCGCTGGAGCCGGGCAAGCTCGGCGATATCGCCGTCTTCGAAACAAATCTCGACGCGCTCGCCCCGGACGACCTCAAGGAGGTCAAGATCGATCTCACGATCTCCGAAGGCGAAGTCGTTTACGAACGCTAGCACGTTGTGCGAGGTTCGGAGTTCGGGGTACCGGGTTCGCGAAAGCAGGTGAACGATGAGTGTGGAATTGACGTGGGTCGGGCATTCGGCCTTCATTTTGAACGACGGTACGCACACGGTGCTGATCGATCCCTGGTTTACGGGGAATCCGGTCAACCAGATTGCGGCCGATTCCGTTGAGGCGGATGCAATCCTGATCACCCACGCGCATGGCGATCACGTCGGCGATGCGCCGGCGATCGCGGCCCGCACCGGCGCCACGATCTGCACGATCAACGAACTGGCGAACTACCTCTCCGGTAAGGGACTGGAGAACGTGGTTGGCGGCAATCACGGCGGTACCCTCCCCTTTCCCGGCGGCACCGTTAAGCTGACGCCCGCCTGGCACTCCTCGACGTACTCGGACGAAACCGGAGCGGTAGCGCCGGGCGTACCGGCCGGTATGATCGTCCGATTCGGCGGGCTGACGATGTACTTCGCCGGGGACACCGCGCTCTTCGGCGACATGCAGTTGATCGGCGAGGAAGGGCTCGACCTGGCGGTGATCCCGATCGGCGACAAGTTCACGATGGGGCCGAAGGACGGCGTGCGGGCGGCGAAGTTCCTCAACGCCACGCGGGTGATCCCCTGCCACTACAACACCTTCCCCCCGATCCGGCAGGATGGCGCGGCGTTCAAGGCCGAGGTCGAGGCTGCCACCAATTCGACGGTGACGATTCTCGCACCGGGCGAATCGACCACGCTGGACTAGTGGCATGACCGAAGCGACCGATCGCAACGCTATCAAGGCGGAAATGCAGCGCACCGCCTTCCAGAAGAACGCGGTCAGCAAGATGAAGCCAGCCGAAGTGCTTGAATACGCTATCGCCTGGTTTACCGAGCGCGGCTATAAGTCGGGCAAATCGGCTCGCCCGAATCACGTGTTCGTATTGGGCGGAAAAGAGGGGCTGCTGCCACGCGTGACGGGCGAGATCGCCGCGCGCGGGGATGTCGGCAAGCCGGGGACGACGCTGGTCACGGTCGACGCCGCCGGCGAATTGCTCGGTCCGTCGATGAAGCAGTTTCTCGCTGATCTCCGGGCCCACGGCCGCGCGCTGCAGAAGCCCGCGGAGTGAGGTTGGATTCAGATTTGCCAGTCATCCGCTGATGGCCGCCCTGGATCGGTGGGGACCAGGTCGAGCATCAGTTCGATTGGGACGCTCAACGTTTGCGCGACGTTCGACTTGGCTAGAACCGCCTTCGCGACGCGTTCGAACGCTCCAACCGGCTCATCCGTCTCGAGTCTGGCGATCACCGTGATTGCATCGATTCGGCCCGGGGTTCCATCGGTCGTGATCTGGGCTTCGAGCGCGAGATCGAGCCGATCGATGCGCAGATCCAGTTCGCAGGCGACCTGGGCGGCCGCCTGCGCCAGGCTGGCGCCGACCGCTCCGAGGAGATACTCTTCCGGACCGGGTCCGAGATCGAAGCCGGCGATGTGCCCGCCTTCTCCCGATGAGAGCCGGAATCCGCGGATCGAGATGGTGCGCAACCCGCTGCATCCGACGGTGTGAACGCGCGCCTCGATCGAACGGGTGGGAACCGAGCGAGATTCACCGTTCGCGATCACGTCACGCACGAGTTGGCGTGTTTTCCTGGCGTCACTCACGGCCTCCTCCTGTCCACCGAATCATCGATAGATGGAGAGAGTGTAGCCGATTTTATTCTGTACTTGTCAATCGAGAATCACGCAATGCTGCCATCTTATTCCGGGTAGAACTCGGGGCGATAGCGATCCGCGTAAATGCCGGTCGCCCGGGCAAGATCGATCTCGTGCACCAGCAATGCTTCCTCACCGTACGGCACCCACGCCGCCGGCGCACCGTCCGGGGCAATGACGGTGGTGGCGGATTCCTGATACTCGAACGCGCTGTTGACGGAGGCGAACCAGATTTCGTTCTCGCAGGCGCGCAGGATCATCGCTTTTTCGTAGTACGGAGCATCGGGATCGCCCCAGCGAGTCAGCGTTGGACCGGTGAAATCGCTGCCGGTAATCTGGGGATGGAAGACGATTCTGGCGCCGCGCACCGCCGACCAGCGGACCGACTCGGGATAGCGCCAGCCTTCGTGACAGATCGTGATTCCGAACGGGACTCCATCGATTTCGAAGAGCCGCCGCTCTCCGCCCGGCACGTAGTACGGGTCCTCGCTCGGCGCGATCTGGTTCTTCGGCTGCATTCCCTGGATGTCGCCGTTCCGGTCGATCACGAACGCGACGTTGAGCAGCCCCTGCTCACCTTGCCACTCCATGCCCATGATGGCCGCGACATTCGCCCGCTTTGCAAGCCCCTGTAGGCGCGCCAGACAGGCCTTTTGCCTTGCCTGATCGGCTGGCGGAACCTCGAAATCGAGTCCTCGCAGCCCGGGCAGGTAGGCCTCCGGGAAGCAGACAATCGCCACCTTTTGTGCCGCCGCATCGAGCATGACGCGCTCGACGATCGCCATTCGCTCCTCGACTGTCGCCGGATTGCGAACGGCCGCCAGCCCGATCTTCAACGTCGTCATCGCCACCCTGCCCTTTGCCAGTTCACCGCCGGTTCGACGCAATGATACCGGCCCGGTGCGTGGTCGGATGAGGAGAAAATGGCCCGATGGCATGAGCCACCGAGCCATTTCTGAACGCGGTTTTGTGCAGTCTGCCTACTCGACGTTGGCCGCCGCGGCCGCGAGGACCGGCAGGAACGCTTCGAGTGCGTACGGGATCGAGAGCGGGGAGAAGGCGGAGGTCGCCATCACCAGGGATTGGCCGACGATGGCCGCGAAGGTGCCGTTCTTCGCCGCCGGCAGCGCCTGGAAGTACTCGGTCGCCTGCGCCGCCTCGTATTCCGCTTCATCGGTGAACCAGAAGACGGTGATATCGGCCACCAGGGTCTCGGCCAGTTCGTAGCTGACCGGGCCGAAGTAGATGTTGGCCGGATCATCGGAAAGGGTCACGACCACCTCGGCCGGCACGAGCCCGATCGATTCGAGGAACTGCGGCCGCGGATCGGTGACGGTGTAGATGTTGAAGGAGGTGGAGGCATCGCCCATGTTGCCGTAGATGAAGGTCTTGCCGGCGAGTTCCGGATACGCCGCGGCTCCCTCCTGGACGGTGGTATCGACATCGATGATGAGCTGCTCGGCCTCAGTCGGCTTGCCCAGCGCCGCGCCGGTCACCAGGGTGAGATCCTGCCAGGAGCTGGCCCAGAGCCCTTCGGCCGGTGCGACGGTCGGAGCAATGGCCGCGAGGAGTTTGTAATCATCTTCGGTCACGCCGGAATAGGGCGCGAGGATCAGATCGGGCGCGAGTTCGATGAACTGCTCGAACGGCAGGCCATCGAGCTCGGTGTAGACGACCGGCAGATTCGCTTCATCGAGCGCGGCGCGGGTCCACGGGAGGAAGCCGTCGGCATCGCCGCCCCAGGAGTTGTCCGGAATCGCGATCGGCGTTTCACCGAGAGCGATGACCGCATCCTGCGTCGACCAGCCAATGGTGAGAATCCGCTCCGGAGCCTTCTCGATCGTGGTCGAGCCGTAGAGGTGCTCGATCGTTACCGGGAACGCATCGGCTTCAGGAGTCGACTGAGCGGAGGCGTTGTTGCGAACGAGCAGGCCGAACGCAGCCGCGCCGATGAGCGCGGAGCGGCGGGAAATCGACGGGAGCGTCACGAGGTTCCTCCAGGTAGCGAGCGGCTGTGGCGCGGCGCCGATCGGCCGCCACCAAGTCTGAGTTACGAGATCGGATATTACCCGATTTCGGCTCGGCTGCGTAGCGATCTCGCGCAATTTGGAGGGGTATAATCCGGGAGGCGCTTCGCCACCGGCGGAGACCGTGCCCCAGTAGCTCAGTGGATAGAGCATCCGCCTTCTAAGCGGAATGTCGCAGGTTCGATCCCTGCCTGGGGTACAAGCTGGTGTTCCTCGAACATGCAGCGAGGAATCCGGGCCTATGTCCGACGAATCAGCGGCACCGGGCGTTGACTCGGCGCCGTTTTTTGTGGGTCGCATTCATTCGGGCAGAAGCCCACACTTGGGCGATGACGGTCTGCATCTCGGTCGATGGTGAGAACTCGTCTCCATCGTACTTGATCCAGATCTGAGCGAAATCCGCCGCCAGCAACTCGCAATTGACGTTATGATAAACAACCGCTTCGAACCGCAAAGGTTGCCCACCCCAGATCCAGTGAGTCGCAAGGCGCGCCCCGCGCATGCTCTCGTTACTCTGGATGTCAGTCGGGTGGCGGTTGTGTCGCGAGAAGGGTACGAACCGCGCCGATACACCCACCGCTACTGGTGAGCCAATCGCGCCGTCTGGCGCAACCAGCACCGCCCATGGTGTGCCCTGAATCCCATAGGCAAACGCTACCTCTCGATCGTACTGGCGGACAACTCGGTCAGGGCTATCCCCACGGCCTTAGCTCGATTGGCGGTTTCATCGCCTCGGCTCACGACCAGCAGATCGGGCCCACCCGGGTGGGCATCCACTCAGGCGGGGAGTTCGCGCAATAGCTGCGTGCGGGGTCACATATTGGGTCAGTGCAGATGAGTGCGGCCGATTGCCAGGTGGGCCGTATCTCTGCCATCGACACTTCTCTTCCAGCCAACGTGGGCAAGTGGAAGTCCGGCGCCTGAGCCCCGACTTCCAGAGCCACTGGCTGGCTGCCCGATCCATGCCGCCCGTGATCGTCTCGCTGCCCAGGCAAGACTGCCGCCCCGGAAGCAACCAAGGTTTCCAGTCGTCGATTAACCTGCCGTTCATCTCGCATCACCAGCAGCAGGTGCGTGGCCACCGCGGCAAGCTTCCCTGCCAAGAGCAGCGTGATGAGTCTCAAAGACTCCGACTCCGCGAAGGCCATCTCGCGGGTGACGACGTACGAGGAATCGCAATAGACCGGGGCGAGCAATTCCACGACGGCATGGCCTGTCCCATCTAGTTCCGATTCGACCAATGGACTGGATGAAATGCCATGCCTCGCGTATCGCCCCCAAGATCCTGGTGTCTCGGGCTGTTGGAGGTCGACCTCACTCACATCGAGGAAGTACAGCCCAAACACACTCCCCAAGGGAAGCAGTCGTCTTCACATACCGCAAAACGCCGGTTGCACTGATCCGCCCAGTAGATCCGGGCGAGATTCCACCCCTCGCTGCCAGCGAACCAGGGAGCACATGGCATACACGTATCCGCGTTCCAGTCATAGCACCAGCCGTCATGTTCACTCGCTGGAATGATTCCGGCCTGGGGAGTTTTTGTCTCCGGGTTGTAGCCGCTGCCGTCATCCGGCACGCAAACGATGTCCCAGTCTGGACAGTCATCGATGAACAGGTGGGCTGTGCCAAATGTGGGCTCCAGATTCCCCAGATCATTTGGTACCTCCGCGAGGCCTGTTTCATGCGATTCTTCCCATTGCCGCAGGTCTACCATCTCGTACGTCACCGTTGGCCCAGACGGGTCAAACGTGGGAGTGAACAACTCGACGACGGCCAGGTCCGTTGTCCCGGAGGCTGATTCGATGACCAATGCCGCGTTGGGCGGGTTGTCCGGCGTGAACCCCAATCCGTTAAGGAATTTGTCTGTGGCACTGGCTCCGACAATTCGGTCGGGCCGGTCAGAGAAGTAGACCGTCTGGCCCAGGCCGTGGTCGAGCGTCACCGTGTAACGCCCTTCTTCACCCGCTATCGGGGCAATGCTCCCGGAATTGAACGATTGAACAAACAGCATGGCGGGACCGTGATCGGCGTGCGGTGCCGGGGTCGCCTCCTGCGCCGCAGCTTCCGTATGAAGGCCGGCCACGGCGGCCGCGCCTGCGGCGATTCCTGTCGCTGCTTCCGCTACCACCCTCCGCCGGGAGAGGCGACGAGACGCGAGCAGTTTCGAGATCGAATCAAAGCGGTTTGGATCCATTCAGGACCTCCAATGCGATATCAGGCGATGCTGTCAACAGAGATTTCGTGGGGAGAGGCGCCTGCACGGCTGGTGTCACGGGCGACAGTTCACTCGCTCGTTGCCCCGTATGCAAAGCAGTCGGACTTGCACTCCGTGTACGTAGCATTGCACTGCTGATTCCAGTAGTCCTGGATACTAGCCAAATCGGCGCCGCCAAGCCACGGTTGGCAGGGGAGACAAAATGCGGCGCTCCAGCTGTAGCACCAGCCATCATGGGCATCGTCCCCGATCAGTCCGGCAACGTGCCGCATGGTATGGCGATCGAGACACATGATGGTTGAGGTGGAGCAATCATCGATGAAGAGGTGGGCCGTGCCGAAGGTGTCGCCGATCGCACTGACGTCCACCAGCGTCTGGGTGAAGGCAAGCTCGGTGCTGTCCTGCCAGTGTTCGAGGACCGACACGTCATAGGTGAGCGTCGCCGTCTCCGCGTCATAGACCGGGTCGAAGAGTTCCACCACGGCCAGGGTCGTTTCTCCAGTGGCGGACTCAGTCAGGATGGCGGCGTTGGGCGGGTTGTCCTCGGGGAAACCGAGACCATTAAGGAAGGCGGCGGTCGGAGTCGAGCCGACGATCCGTTCGGGGCGATCGGAGAAGTAGATGGTCTCGCCCAGGCCGTGATCGAGGGTGATGGTGTAACGCCCCTCGACCCGTTCGCTGGGCGCGATACTGCCCGACTGGAACGATTGGACGAAGAGCATCTCCGGTCCGTGCTCCGCGTCCGGTGCGATTGGGGTCGCTTCCTGGGCGGCATCGGCAAGAACCGGCGCGGCAAGTGTTCCGACGGCGAGCCCGGCGCCGGCAGTGAACGACTGACGCCGGGAGAGTTTGCGGTCGGCGAAGAGGCGGGTGATGGTATCAAGCCGAGTTGGGTTCATCGTTGTCTCCTTCGGTACTGCAGGGTCGCGGTTGAAAGCGGACTCACGCTATCGAAAGGTTCCAGCCCAGCAGGTCCACGTCTCCGGGCAAAATCGGGCGCGGCAGATGCCGGTCCAGTACTCTGAGGCGCTGGTGAACGATCTGTTCCACGGCTGGCAGGGAAGGCATCGTGCCGCCGGCCACCAGCTGTAACACCAACCATCAAAGTCGGCGTTGGGGATGATGCCGAGGAGTCCATCGGAATTGCTGGTTACACAGGTAATATCTTCGTCGGCACAGTCATCAATGAAGAGATGGGCGCTGCCAAACGTTTCGCCGATCGTTCCAACATCCACTGGCGTTTGGGTGAAGGCCAGGTCGGTGCTGTCTTCCCAGTGCTCAAGGACCGATATGTCATAGGTGAGCGTCGCTGTCTCTGCGTCGTAGACCGGATCGAAGAGTTCCACAACGGCCATATTGCTATCGCCGTTCGGATTCCGGGTCAGGATGGCGGCGTTGGGCGGGTTCTCCTCAGGGAAGCCGAGACCATCGAGGAAGGCGGCCGTTGGCGTCGAGCCGACGAGGCGGTCGGGTCGATCGGAGAAGTAGATGGTCTCGCCAAGGCCGTGATCGAGCGTGACGGTGTACCGTCCTTCGGCACGCTCGCTGGGCACGATGCTGCCGGACTGGAAGGACTGGACGAAGAGCATTTCCGGCCCGTGATCCGCATCCGGCGCGACCGGGGTGGCTTCCAGTACGATCGGGGTAGCGTCCTGGGCGACAGAAGGGAGAGCCGGGGCGGCAAGTGCCCCGGCGGCGAGGGTCTGTCGCCGGGAGAGCTTGCGGTCGGCGAAGAGACGGGTGATTGTATCGATCATATTGGGGTTCATGATGTACTCCTCAGGACAGATCAGCACGATCAGAGGTATTTGGACGCACAGTTTTCCAGGCAATCGGGGAAACGCACGTTGCACTGTTGGTTCCAGTAGCGGAAGGCACCCTCCGCGTCTGCAATCCACGGCTGGCAGGGGAGGCACTCCCACGCTCCCCAGCTGTAACAGAACCCGTCGTGTTCGGAATACAGGATGCTTCCAACATGGCCGTGGATGCCCAGGGTGCGGTCGGGGGAGTAGCAGAGGATATCCGAGCCTTGACAGTCATCGATGAAGAGGTGGGCCGTGCCAAAGGTGTCGCCTATCGCGGCTACGTCCACCGGTGTCTGGGTGAAGGCGAGCCTGGTGCCGTCCTTCCAGTGCTCGAGGACCGAGACATCGTAGGTGAGGGTCGCTGTCTCCGCGTCGTAGACCGGATCGAACAATTCGACGACGGCCAGGGTGGCATCGCCATCCGGATTCTGGGTCAGGATGGCTGCGTTGGGCGGGTTGTCTTCAGGAAAGCCGAGGCCATCGAGAAATGCGGCGGTCGGAGTCGAGCCGACAATACGATCGGGGCGGTCGGAGAAATAGATGGTCTCACCCAGGCCGTGATCGAGGGTGATGGTGTAGCGTCCCTCGGCCTGCTCGCTGGGCACGATGCTCCCGGACTGGAACGACTGGACGAAGAGCATTTCCGGCCCGTGATCGGCGTCCGGCACGATCGGGGGCGCCTCCGGCGAGGCGTCCTGGGCGGCCGTGAGCCTGGAGCCGGCAACGCCGGCGGCGAGCCCGGCGCCGGCGCCGAGCGTCTGGCGGCGTGAGAGCTTGCGATCCGCGAAGAGGCGGGTGATGGCATCAAGTCGACTTGGGTTCATGGGAATTGCTCCGCTCGATAGATCAGCACCGTCAGACCACGTTCCTCGCCTGACATATGCCCAGGCAGTCCGGGAAACGCTCGTTGCACTGTTGGTTCCAATAGCGATAGGCGCTGTACCCGTCCGCGATCCACGGCTGGCAGGGGAGGCAAAAAGCGGCTTCCCAGCTGTAGCAGAATCCATCGTGTTCGTCAGTCAGGATGCTTCCGACATGGCCGTTGATGCCCTTGGAGGGGATGGAGTAACAGGTGATTTCCCAGTCACCACAGTCATCGATGAAGAGGTGGGCCGTGCCAAAGGTGTCGCCAAGCGCGCCAAGGTCCACCGGCGTCTCGGTGAAGGCAAGATCCGTGCCGTCCTTCCAATGCTCGAGGACCGACACGTCATAGGTGAGCGTCGCCGTCTCCGCGTCATAGACGGGATCGAAGAGTTCGACCACGGCCAGGGTGGCATCGCCGTCCGGATTCTGCGTCAGGATGGCTGCGTTGGGCGGGTTGTCCTCAGGGAAACCGAGGCCGTCGAGAAACGCGGCCGTCGGGGTCGAGCCGACGATGCGGTCGGGGCGATCGGAGAAGTAGATGGTCTCTCCAAGTCCATGCTCCAGGGTAACGGTATAGCGTCCCTCGGCCCGTTCGCTGGGCACGATGCTGCCGGAATGGAAGGACTGGACGAAGAGCATTTCTGGCCCGTGATCCGCATCCGGCGTTATCGGGAGCGCTTCTGGCGAAGCCTCCTGGGCGGAAGCGAGCCTGGAGCCGGCAATACCGGCTGCGAGCCCGGCGCCGGCCGCGAGGGATTGCCGTCGGGTGAGTTTGCGGTCCGCGAAGAGGCGGGTGATGGTATCAAATCGAGTGGGGTTCATCATTTGACTCCTTTGCAAGAAGCGCTCGAACCGCGCCGATGCCTCCAGCGACCGGCGACCCGATCGTTCCATCGGGAGTCACAAACACCGCAGATGGTGTGCCCTGAATCCCGTAGGCAAACGACACCTCTCGATCGTGTTGGAGGACAACACGATCGTTCGCTATCCCCATGGTCTTGGCGCGGTTGGCGGCTTCGTCACCCCGGCTCACAACCAGCAGGTCAGGTCCATGCGGGTGGGCGCTCTTCCACGTCGGAAGTTCGCGCAACAGCTGCGAACAGGGACCACAGGTTGGGTCAACGAAGATCAGGAAAGTTGCTTGCCCGGCAGAGAAATTCTCCGCGAGCGACACATCTGATCCAGCCAGGCATGGCAAGTGGAAGTCCGGAGCCCGCGCGCCGACATCAAGGGCCACTGGCAGTGCATCCAATGCTCGCCGTCCCCGATCACTTTGACCGACAGGAGACGCCGCCGCACCGGGAGCGGCCAACACGCTCAATCGACGATTGAGCAATCGCTCCTCCTGCATGACCAGCATCAGGTGCAGGGTCGCCATCGCGACCATCCCGGCCAACACGAGCGTGATGAGCCGTACAGACTCAGGCGCCGACTGCCCACCCCCAACGAGTCCAAAAACCGAGTCGCGGAGATTTTCGAGACCGCTCGAGCCACCGAGAATCATCAGCGCCAGCAGCATGAGGAGCAGATTGCGAGCGATGGTCGGCCACCCGATCGGTTCGGAGTGCAGCAGGCCAAAGCAATGGCAATCCGGTCGTCGGCCCTGCACCATATTCAGGACAATGCCAGCGATGAAGATGCCCAGCAGCACCAGTGCCGCCCGTGCGCCCCAAACCACCGTGCGATTGGGAATGAGCGCGCAAGCAATACTCAACTCCGCCAGTGGCAGCAGCACCGCGGTAGCCGGGACCAGGACACTCGGCACACCGAAGTCGCGCACGGCCGTCTGTGAACCAGCACGATCCATCAGCTTGCTCGCGCCAGACAGGAGAAACACGGCCGAGAGGATCAGACTCGCCGCAATGATCAGGACATCCACGTCGCTCCCTCCTGCAATATCTCAGGCAAGACTGAACACGCCATTCAGCCAGTTGAAGACACGGAGGGCAAAGAGGCTGGCTGCTCCAGCTTCGTCGTGCAACCCTGCTCCATCGGCATTGGAGAAGAGAAGATATGCTGAGCCGGGTGAGGTGATGGCGTCGTAGAGCGGCTTCGCATCGCCTCCACGGAAGTCCGCCTCCCCTTCGATGATGAGGGCCGGGCACTGAATCTGATCGGCGATGCCGTTCAGGGTGTACGGCCCGTAGCCCTGCACGTACTCCAGGGGAGATGCCAAACCGTGGGTCAGCATGCCCCGGTTCATCGAGAAGGCGATTTCGGGTGAGGACGCCATCGCACTCTCGAGCCAGGCACTGAGCGTCGTGTCATCGTCCCCGGATGCGAGCAGTGGACGCAAATCTTCGGGCAGCAGCATGGGCGCTCGTGCAGCGGGGTCATATTGGGCAGCATCGGCAATCACGGCGCCGATCCGGTGTTCGGCCGTCGCGGCGCGAGGCGCCAGATACCCGCCCCAGCTGCGTCCCATCAGCGCAATGCGGGTAGGGTCGATTTCCGGTCGCTGCAGGGCCGCGTCAACAACCGGCGTCACTACGTTCTCCCAATCGGGGCGGAAAAAGAGGTTCTGCTCGACGAGCGCCTCGCCCTGGCCGGGCCCATCGAAAACAAGGCAAGCCCAGCCGCGTTCGATCGCCGCCGCGCCGCCCGCGAAATAAGACTCTTCGCGGGTGCCGTCGTAGCCACCAGTGATGATGAGCAGAGGGAACGGCTCGTCTTGCCTGGCGGGCAGAAACAGATATCCCGGCAGCGTTGTGCCTTCGTAGGGGATGTCAATGGCCTCGCCTGGCCGGTCGAACAGGGCCATCGCCTGCACAAAGACGCGACGCTGATTGGCGAACGAATCGACGAGGCCTTGCTGCAAGGGTGGCTTGAACAGATACAGACTTGCCTGCCGATAGTACGTGCAGGCCCTCAGAAAGGCATCTCGCGCACTCACGGTATTCCCGGCGGCGAGCGCCTCGTTCGCATAGCCCTCGGTGCGCTCCGCCAACTGCCACCACTCCCGGTACCACGCCTCCGTGTCACCATCCGGAATTCGGCGGGCAGTAATGAACGACTCACCTACGTCCGCTCCACGGTAGGGAATGGTGTCCAGCGCACGGATGAACTGGCCATCCATGCTGGAGGCGAATGCGATCTGGTCCAGCGTCGGACCACCCGCCGGGACCGGTGTTGCGAGGGGTGCGCTGCTCTGAGCACGCGCATCGCCCGACCAAATGGTGGCGCTCCCGGCCGCAACGAGGGACGCGGTCGCGACGCCGGCCGCGCCTTGGCGAAGGGCGGTGCGGCGGGAGAACGGTCCAGCCTCGCTATTGGGACTCTGGGCGGTCGGCATCGGCCGAGAATTCGCTTGGGCCATGGTGGTGTGGTCCTTTTGTGGTGACGAAAGCCGGTCTGAAGGTGGGCGTAGCCGGGATCAGGGAACGAGGGCCAGGCGATCACGACCGTTCGCCATGACCGCAACCGCCGCGTTCATATCGATGGCCGCGTCGGGATCGACAAAGCCGATGGTGTACACAAACGTGCGGCCATCGGCCCGATCGAGCAGCCAGGAGGTGCTGAGCAGACCCATCTCCGAACCACCCTTGTACCCGACATAGTTCCAGGTCTCCCCGTCGAACGGAATCGGTGTTTCCAGGGTGAGGATTTCTCGCACCGGCAGCAGCTCGTCATTCCCTGCGGTGCCATGCAGCCAGGCCATGGTCTTGACGAGATCGCCGCGCTTGGCGAACCACTCGATGCGATCGATCTCCAACGGCCTGGTCTGGTCAAGGTCAGAGAGCGCAGAGAACGGGAGGATGTCGATCTCCTCCTCCAGGATCCGGCGTCGTTCCGGCACATCGGCGGCCACGAAGGCGTCCACCTGCTCCGTTGGCGACGCGAACTTGAGCATCGAGAGTTCCCGCGTCGAAAGCATCGGAACATTCAGCGATGGATCATGGTGACCCATGGCCGCCATGGCAGCTTCGACGCTCTCGCGCCCGACGTGGAACATCGTGTGATCGGTGGCAGTGTTGTCGCTCTTCTGGATCATGCGCTCGGCGAAGTAACGGGTGGTGAAGGTAGTGCCTGCCGGGAGGTAGCGAAAATCGCCACCCGGCACGCTCCTGTGCGCCTCTTCGATCTGCATCGGCGCATTCCAGGCGCTTTCACCGGACGCGACTGACATCGCCAGGGCACCAAGGATCCAGAGCTTGAAGCTCGATCCAATGGGCAGCACGAGCTCGGGATTCAACTCGTGGATCGTGCCAATCTCATCGCCGGCGAGTTCGGCGACGGTGAGTGCGACCAACGGCGAAACTGCCTGCAGTTGCTGGTCGATCTCATCCCATTCGGGAACAGATGCTGTTGACGAGGCGACCGGTGTCTGGGCGAGCGCCACCGGTGACTGGGCAGCGATCGCGAACGATGCCGCACTCGCCGCAGTACCTCCAACCAAACCCCGGCGACTGATTGATCGGTTCAATGGTGTCATGGATACTCTCCTTAGCCTGAGGTCAGGCACTGGCTGATTCCGAATCGGCGTCGGAAGTGGGCGACTTCGCCAACATGGCCGTCGCGGTGGACGCAAGCAACATACGGACCTGATCGAGGCCCCGCGCGACTGGCGTGGCTACTCGTCCACTGGCGTCGAGGACAAGTGCGGCGGGAGTGCCGGTGGCGCCAAACGCCTTGCCGAGCACCTTCCCCTCGTCGATCACAACGGGAGAGACAAAGCCCAATGCTGTATTGAGTCCAATTGGGCCTCGGGAAATCACGAGGATATTCGGACGCCGGTCAAGTAGCTCGTACGCCAGGACATCCGAGAGTAACGCCTGGCAGAAGCTGCATCCCGGATTCCAGAAGAGCAGCAGCGTCGGCCATCCGCGATAGGAGTCGAGATCAACGATCGCGCCGGACAGGTCAGGCAGACGAATCGACGGGGCCAGTTCGCCTCGACGCACTTCCTGGACTGAGCGAATCGGGGTGGGCGGCATCGCCACTCCCAGGGCTTCGGCCATCAAGGATCGGGCAGCCTGCACGCCGTATCGTGGCCCCGCCATCACGAATCCCTCGGGAGAAATCAGGACAGCGGCGGGAGCCTGGGCGAGGTTGTAGCCAAGCACCACCTCCATATCGTGCTGCCGCAAGACCGTCGAAATGCCGTACCCCCGGACCATCGCCGCGTTCGTTTCGGCATCGCCGGAGCTCACGAGCGCCAGCGTGAGGTGGTCGCTGTAGGTCCGCTGCCAACCACCGATGTCCGGCAACAAGTCGAAACAGGGGCCGCAGCGGGGATCGGTGAAGAAGAGCACAACCGGCTTTCCTTGAGCACGCAGGGCATCGAGGGTGACAGGCGTGCCGTCAGCGTCGGGCAAGGAGAACCCGGGCGCGCGATCACCCTTGAGCGCGTCGAGCACCGAATCCCGATTTGGCCGGGATTCGGCCTGGGCCGACGGAACCATGTTCGTCGGCCTAGACGCGAATTGCAGTGCGAGATCGTCGAGCCGCTCGTTCATGCGGCGCTGGCGGTCGCGAGATTGGACGATCATCCAGACACACATCGTCAGGACAAGCGTGACGCCAGCGGCGCCGATGAACGTGAACACGCTGCTCGATCCTTCCGCGATCTCTAGAAGTTGCTGCGGGCGTCCGAGTCCCGGCAGAGCGTATTGCCGAGCGGTGCATCCAGGCTGCAGTAGTTCCAGAGGCCGCAGTCACCTTCGCACGCCTCGAAGCGCTCGTTGCAGAGGTCAACGAAGTAAGACGGCCCAACGCCCCACGGCTGGCACGGCACGCAGGCGATATCCCCCCAGCTGTAGCAGTAGCCATCGTGGTCATCGATCGTGCCGACGACGGCGTCACCGTTCAGGCACTGGAGCGAGGCGTCCGGGCAATCGAGGATGCCATCGATCAGGAGGTGGGCGGCGCCGAATGTGGCTGCCTCTCCCTGCAGATCCATCGGATCGTGCTCGAACTCCATGTCCATCCGCTGCCAGTCGTCGAGGACCGTCACCTCGTACGTGAGATTCGCCTCGTCCGCGTCGTAGGTCGGGTTGAACAGCTCGACCACCGCGAACACGGTCGATCCATCACTCTGCTCCGCGACGATCGCGGCATTCGGCGGGTTGTCCGGCATGAAGCCCAGCTTCGCCAGGAACTCCTCAGTCTTCAGCGTCCCGACCTGACGCTGCGGTCGATCGGAAAAGAAGATCGTCTGTCCGAGTCCGCGTTCGAGGTTGACGGTAAAGTTGTGCGCTTCTGCCGCCGGGGTGACACTGCCGGACATGAACGACTGAACGAAGAGGGTGGACGATGTGAGGGTCGCGCCCGCCTGGTCGGCATCTTGCGTCGATTGCGCGGCTTTGGCGGCAACTGAGGTCAGGCCGATGCCGGCGACGGCGGCCGCACCGGCGACTGCCCCACCCTGGGCCATGACCTGGCGTCGATTCAACGTCTGGGCAAGGTAGCGCGAGACGGCGTCGAAACGTGTCGTATCCATCGGGAATGCCTCCTGCGTGGTACGTGACTCATCGGAGCGGGTAGAAATCGGGGAATGGAAATACGAGCGGATCGGTCCGCTCTGAACCGCTGGACCTCAGCGGCTCTCCGTGCCGTTGTCTGGTGGGACGCCTCTCTCGTTTGCAAGCGGAATCGCGCCAGCGCCCGAGGGGTCGGCCATCTCATTGAGGAGCCAGAGTCTCGGTTCGATGTTCACCCCTTCCTGCTCGAACAGGTCGATCAGATCGTCTGAACGTGCGTAGAGTTGCGCCCGGGCGGTATCGTCCCAATCGATCAGCACCCACACTTCGGCGGGGTGCTCCGCATTGAAGAAAATCCGCTCGACCCTCGCTCCATAAGCCCGCCGCACATCCCGGTTCACGAGAAATGCGTGGTGCCACGTCGCGACATCCGCGTGGCGGAGACAGATGAGCAAGGCCGACACCTTCACATCTCCTTGATCTGCATCCGCTCGCTTTATCCGTGCCAACCTGGCGTGGGACCCATGGAGAGACTACGAGTGCGGAACCCGGATTAACGAGCGGGAAATTACCTGTTTCCTGTCCCGAAACCGAACCGGACACCGTACAATCGAGAGGCCAGATCCGGCCGGGTTCGTCCGCCATGTGACCAACCCTGACTCAGGAATCCGTGTGCCCATGCTTATCCATATGTGCGCTCGAAGTGAGCGAGATTGTGGTGATCGGGAATGGGCACCTCAGACTGCAAACCGATGAACGAGGTCATGGCATGACGTCTTCCGGCTCTCAGCGAACACCGGACACCGGACAGGAGGCGCTGCCGGCCACCATGACCGCCCAGGAAGCGGCCGCACACGTCGGGGTGAACGAGCGAACTATTCGTCGTGCCATTTCAAGTGGCGCGCTCGTCGCTGAAAAACAGCATGGTGTTTTTGCTATAGCTCAGCCACAACTCGAAGCCTGGCACCAGCAACGGGCCAGGAAAATGTACCCTCGCACCCAGGAAAAGAGCGCCGAGGCAACCGTCACTGAGGGAAATCCGGCTTCAGGCGGGAAGGCGAAGGCGAGCAAGGGCCATCTGCCGCGTCCATCCACCTCACTCATCAGCCGAGAAGATGAGGTTTCCATCGGAACAGCTTTGTTGCGACGACCGGGTGTGCGCCTCGTGACGCTGACGGGCCCCGGCGGCGTTGGCAAGACGCGCCTTGCGATCAGCATTGCCGCCGCCATGAGCGAAGAGTTCGATGACGGCGTCTGGTTCGTTCCGCTCGCGGGCGTAACCGACGCAACATTGGTTTCCGATGCGATCGCTACCAGTCTGGGGGTCCAGGTTCTCGACGGTCAGTCATCGCACGATGCCATACAAACGTTCTGGTCGGATCGGCGTGGTTTACTGGTCCTCGACAATTTCGAGCAGGTGGTCGAAGCCGGGCCGGGATTAGCGAGCTTGCTGGACGCCTGCCCTGGCGTCTCGATGCTGGTAACCAGTCGCACGCGGCTGCGGCTGGCGGCCGAACATGCCTTGCCTGTTCCTCGACTGGAACTCCCTGAATCCGGGCAACCGACGACACTGGCATTGGCCGAACAATCGCCGGCTGTGCGTCTCTTCGTTGATCGCGCTGAAGCGATGGTGCCCGATTTCAGGCTCAACGAGAGTACGGCCCCGGTCGTAGTGGATATCTGCCGACTGGTTGACGGGTTACCGCTGGCGATCGAGCTTGCGGCGGCGCGGGTCCCTTCCATGCCGCTCACGGTGCTGCGTGATCGGCTTGATCATCAGCTCAATGTCCTGACCACCGGCCCACGCGATGCTCCACCTCGCCACCGCACCATGCGCGATGCCATCGCCTGGAGCTTCGACCTGCTAAACCCTCTGGAACAGCAGGTTGCTCGCCGGCTGGCTGTTTTCACCGGAGGATTCACCGAAGACGCCGGGGCGTATGTCGCGTTCGGCGACTCGGCGGACGATGAACAGGACGTCGCCAGTGCCGACAATAGACTGGAGCTGTTCCTCGATATCATCGCGTCCCTGATCGACAAGAGCCTTGTGCGTCGGGTTGATCGAGACGACCAACAGTACAGATTTGAAATGCTTGAGACTATCCGTGCGTACGGTCAGGAACAAGCCGTAGCGAGTGGCGACGACCAGATCGCCCATGAACGCCATGCGAGTTGGACGCTCGATCTCGTCCGGGGATCATTCGACGGTTGGGGATATACCCCGGAGGTGACCTCTGAAAACCTCTGGCGATTGATGGCGGTGGAAGCCGAGCAAGACAACGTTCGTGCCGCGCTGGGGTGGCTCGAATCCGTCGGCGACAGTCATCGCATGTTGCTGCTCGCCGTGGCGATGCACTCGTATTGGGAACAACGCGGCACCCACGACGAGGCGGTATCGTGGCTGGCTCGCGGTTTGGCGATCGACAATGGTGTCCCGGTTGCCGTGGCGCTCAAAGCCCATATGACGATTGGACGCAAGCGGCGGCGGCAAGGGCAGTTCACCATCGCATGGGAGCACAACTCCGCCGCGCTCGCGCTCGCCCGTCAGGCGGGAGACCGACTCGCCGAAGCGCATGCGATTTATGCGCTCGGAGGAACGGCCAAGAGCCTTGGACGATACGAAGCTGCGCAGGTACTTTTGCTCGACGCATTGGAACGATACACCGCGCTCGGTGACGTAACGGGCGAGTGCGGTGCGCTCTATTTCCTGGGCGTGCTCTATCTCCACACGGACCGCCTGCCAGAATCGAAGGCTGCGCTGGACCGAGCACTTGAGGCGCATCGTAAGCCGGGCGTGATGTTCAATGAGAGCGTGATCCTGAACGCCTATGCCATGGCCAGTTCACGGGTGGGGTCCGCCGATCAAGCCAATTGGGCGAAGCGCGAGAGTCTGGCGCGGTGGGAACGGAGCCGGGGCCTGAGCCAGGATGTGCTCGCTGAATGGCTCGGCGTAGCATCAACCATCTCCTTCGAGCGCAATGATCTGGAGCAGGCAGCGCTGCTCCTCGGTGCTTCCGAAGGCATGTCGGCGACGCTTGGTGTGCCACTCATGCTCGGCACCGCCTCGCAAAGAGATCTCTATGTTCGGACACTTTCACGTGCTTTGGGGAAGGACGCGTTCGACACGTTATACACCCGTGGATTTGCCATGCCGCCGCTCGATGCGGTCGCGGCCAGTGATCCTCAGGCATCAGATCGTGATGGGATAGCCACTCCGACTGCACTCTCTCCGCGTGAACGCGAGGTACTCGACCTGCTGATGCTGGGGCTACGCGATCGTGAGATAGCTGATGAACTTTTCATCAGCGTCCGTACCGTTGAAGGTCACGTGGCACGGCTGATACAGAAACTGGGCGCTACCACCCGTACGGGCGCGTTAGCGAGCGCGATCGCCCAGGGTATTGCCCAGCCTGGGCCGGGATAGCGATTCCTCATCTCCGCCTGATCAATAGCCCGTCGCAATCGGACCCCCGGAATCCCATGCTGCTTCGAAAGTCAGACCTGGATACCCGAATGTGGAGTTCACCCGTACTGGCCGGCTGGATCAATGAAATGGGCCGTCACCCGGAGCGTATGCGAAGAGTCTCCGCGCAACGCCCATCCACCGTAGACGGATTATTGCGAGTCTCCTCGCTTGAGCCGGCTCCAATCTCGACGGCACATCCGCAATCAGTTTTGGGGTTCGTCATCCGTCGCGAGAGGCTGTTATGCACTTCACAGAACGGGGAAAGCTTGGTTCCACATGATCATCGTAGAGGCAATCAGGTGAAAGCCTTCCAGCACGTCCGCCAGATGCTCCTGATCCCGGGCCAACTGACGGAATCGACTCGTTCAGGCGAAGTCCCGCTCGGCCACCCATCGGCGCGGCAAACGGACAAATCCCCGCTTGACGTCCGGCAGCTTGATGACCGCCAGCGCTATGCCCTCAGCCGCCGCGGCCGTCTGCGCCGCCGCTCCGGTGTAGCCGGCATCGACATACGCCAGGGTGACCGTTGCCCCGGTTTCCGCCCGCACGGCGGCGGCGAGTTCGGCGACCTGGCCGCGATCCTCCTCATTGGCCGGCGTCACCTGCAGCGCCAGCAGGTGTCCAGGGGTATCGACGGGCAGGTGGACCTTGCTCACCGTGCGGCGTTTGGCCCCGTCCGAACCGCCTCGATGCCCGCTTTCCGGAGTGCTTTGCAGCGTCAGGCTATCAAGAATCACCGCGGTCGGCTAAGGAATCCCCCCGCTCCCGATCCGAATCAGCTCCCGCAGATCGGACACGATCGTACTAAAGACATCGGCCGCGATCCAGCGTCGGCGGGAGATCGGCCGGCACGAAGCGCCACTGAAGACCAGACCGGGCAATGTACCGCGGGCCGTTGAAGAGTTCGCGCAGGGAGGGCGTCCGTTGCGGCGCATCGTCCCGCATCAAGGTCAGTTAGGGAGCGAGAAACGCCCATTCGTCGTCACCGGTGATATCGGAGGGTAGCCGGGGCGGCTTGGTGTGTCCATGTGGCACAGCGTACGCCACCGGCTCCCAACGTGCATAACCGGCGCCAGCCGCTTGGCCGACTCGCCTGCCACGTACCGGGAGATGATCGCTTGTCTGATCTCAGGCGTGAACCGCCTCCGTACACTCCGTGCCACTGGTGAAGATGGATCGACTCCAGGCTCTGATTTCACCATTCGCGCCTGCCTGGCGAGCCTCTCCAACTCATCAACGGTTGGTGGCAGCAGCGCTCCTCCCCAATTTCTTGAGTGCGCGTCCACACGGTGTACCAAAATATTCCTTATACGCCGCTACTCGAACCAATGCTCAATAAAGACAGCGGATCGACTTTAAATGGAGAAGGTCTCACCGCTGAGTGTTTATTCAGATGCAGGACATTTTCATCAGAGATTCTGTCCTCCAAGTCGGTGGCGAACACCACAATTTATGAAGTCAGAAATTCATCCCCCAAGACTAAGCGCCACAAGCGCTTTGCTTCGAAGAGCGACTTGCGCACTGTGCTGTAGGAATAGCCGATCTCCTCGACAATTTCAGCAATCGACATGCCGTTTTCATAGAGTCACACCGCTCGCTTGGCATATTCTGAGGTGATGGGTTGCTTCCTCAACGTCACTCCCTCGACACGCAGGAGCCGAATGAGCCCGCATTTCGAGATTCCAGGCTCGGTGCTCAGGCTGACCGACGTCTCTCCTGCACTGTACCGAGTGACGAGTTCCTGGATGGTCTGTGGGTCGAGACGACGACGCAAGCTCCTCATTGGCCTCTCATCTTCCACAGCAAGGGCGGTGTCGACTTGCAGTAGCCGCGACTGGTGGGCGAGACGTTCGATCTCTACCAAGGGTGGCGATACAAGTGCCGATTTGTTCGAGTGTGCGTCCACAGCGTGTACCCGTGGCTCGAATCAACGTGAGTCGAACGCCACCGCTCGAAACGGACACCGGACGGTCAGCGGCGGGCGAATCGCATCAGGATTCGCGGTTCGCCCCATTACCGGGGGTATCCACCATATCTTCCTCGTCCCGCCGATCGAACAGAAAGCTGGTGGCGTCGCCTGTGCGCACCTCATTGCCGGCGCGACTCAGGCTATAGCGAACAAGCAGCAACACGACCGATGCAACAATCAGCGGAGCGACCAGGAAGATGTAGGCTGGTCCGGTGAAGGTCGCAACCACGCCGAGCAGGAACACCGCGACAAGATTGAAGGCGTTCTGTTGAACCTGCTCCAGACCGAAGATACCGCCCTGCTCGGCCGCCGGCACCCGGCGATTGATATACACCTGAACGGCCTGACCGGCGGCGGTCGACCCGAAATTCGCGGGGAGCGTAACAACGCCGGCGGCCAGGATCAGGTCACTCAGCTCAATGCCGAAGGGCTCCAGCAACCGCAGCGGGCTGATCACCGCGAGTACGGGCGCGACCAGTTTGATCACTCCGAGCAGCGCCGCGCCGGCGACCATGAACCCGAGCGAAACGAACAGGAGGGTTCGTTCTCCGAACCAGTAGATGAGCCGCGGTCCTCCCAGGGCCCCCAGCAGGAACCCGATTCCGGCGGGAGCGAAAATGTAGATGGCATTCGCCGGATTCGCGTTCAGCACATCCCGGACATACACCGGCAGCAGCGAATTCAACCCCTCGAACAGCGCCGTGCAGAGAATGCCGACCAGCAACATCGATGCGATGGCCGGATGGGCCACGATCCACTCCGCGTTATAGCGCAGGGAGAGCGCGCGCGGCTTCCAGTCAACGCCGGCAATTGCCGCGAAGGTGCCCTTTCCACGCTCGGTGTGATGATCCGGCAGCTTCAGGATGCGAACGGCTCCGAGGAGGTAGAGAACGGCGGCCGCGGCCAGCACAGCGTTGATTCCGCTCAGATTGATCAGCAGCGGAGCGACGAATGACGCCCCGATGGCTGATCCGATCGAGCCGACCACGGCCACCAGCGCGCCGGTGGTCGCGACTTCATCCGGGGTGGCGACGATGGCGACGATAGCCTTCAGGCCGGGAGACACGACCTGCGCGATCGCACTGGCGAAAAAGATCAGCATCAGCATTGGGCCAAAATTCGTGCTGAGGAAAAGGGGTACCAGCAAGCAGAGCAGCGCCTGGACGCTGAATCCGATCGCAAGAATCGTCCGCTTTGGGGCGGAATCCGCCACCATCCCGCCCTGCAGACCGAATATCAACGCCGCCAGGTAGGCAGTCGCGTTCGCGGTCGAGATCTGGAGTTGGCTCGCGCCAAGCGTGGCCATGAAGACCATGACGCCGTACGAAAGCGTCGAACCCGCCATCATCGCGGACATGCGCGAGATCGCCAGCGTCCGAACGTTCGGTTGTTTCAAAACCGATTTATAGGAGGGCCCCGAAGGGGATTCCGGGGCCGCGGGCGCGTTCGTCTTGCAAACTCCTCTGAAGCATCGCGTCCGATCATGACTGCTCCACGGAGTATACGCAGCAAACGCCGGGTCTGTTTCGCAACCGGCTGACTGGAGGATGCCCGTCCAGTCGCATCCGGTGTCCGGCCGAGAAACGCATCCTCGGTGCCCTTGGACCGCCGGACTCGCTCGTCAAAAGTCCGTAGACCTTCAGGTAGTGCATCGGGCGGAATTCCTGGGGTATCCCGCCCGATTCCCATCCCTGTCCCCGACACGAACCCGGAGTGTTTTGCTTCTCTGCATGAAGCATCCCGTTCCCTGCTTCTCACATGTCAAGCACTGAATGCGACCGGGACAACGATGCGACCCGCCCGCGATGCTTGCCATGGCGCCCTTCCCGATCCCCTGACACGAGCGGTCAGAGCGGTGCGCTCACACTCCACGGGCTTGGGGAGCACGACTTCAAAACTGCCTTGGAACCTTCAGCCGTTTATTTTTTACCCTGGCGCGTCGAGGCATTCTCCATGGGTCCCCAAGGAGATCGCGCGCTAAAGATTTGAGTTGGTTGTTCACATGCGTGAAAAGAACATGTGTTGCGATTGTCAAGCTATTGGATCGTCGCGATGAAACGGGACAAGATAGCCGACCACGTTGCCTTCGTGGTGCTGTTCGCTTCCGGAGATGGATTGCCGACAACCTGCACGACGAGTGCCGATCCTCCGCCTTTTCTGGGTTCGCTGCTGATGGTGATTGCAACGCCATCCCTTCCCTTGGTGCGCCAGTTGATGCGTTTTTCGGTGCCGCTGTGACGCGGCTCGGCCGAAATCTGAGCCTGCACAGCGGCATCGCTCGAGGCGAACGTCCTCCAGGCCTCGGCCAGTGCCTGCATATCGAGTCCGGTCGTCTTGCTAATGCTGGTCTGGAAGGTGCCATCTGCACGCTGACCGGGCAGCCGCCGGCCGCTTTGCTGCTCCCAGGCGACGGTGATCCCCTGTGCCCACCAGGCCGCACTCTCGATTTCTCCCCGGAGCTCTTCTTCCACGCGGAGTGCGATCGCCGCGTGATCGAGCTGCTCGGCGCCGATCGACGTCATGAAATCGAGCCACCATTGCCAGGTCCGGCCCGTGGCGCGCTCGATCGGTTCGATTCGGGCTCCGGATGTCATGGCCCACCCTCTGGCTACGGTCGGATACGCCATCAGGATAGCGAACCCGCGACGCGTTCGCCCGGGCCATTGGCGGGTTGCGAGCATCTCCGATACGCTGCAATCAGCCGGCTCTGCCTGGTTGAGGCGAGGATGGCCCGGCGTTCGCGTGAATCACATGGAGCCTGCCCGTGACAACCGCCTCCCCCACCGCGATCGATCACATGAAAGATGCGCTCAGCTACGTCGATACCTGGCTCGAGTACCGCGTTTGGAAACTGCGGACTCCCGGCGCCCAGGTTGCGGTCTGGTTCGACGGCAAACTCCAGTTCAGCAAGGCGTACGGATTTTCGAACATCGAAACGGGCGAGGCGCTGACGACCTCACACCTCTTCCGGGTTGCATCGCACTCCAAAACCTTCGCCGCCACCGCGATGATGCAACTCGTGGAGGCGGGCAAGCTCCGGCTCGATGACACCGCCGGTCAGTGGATTCCTCAACTGAAGGAAGCGGGATCACCGCTCGCCGATGTCACCGTACGGGAACTCGTGTCCCAAACCGGCGGCGTTATCCGCGACGGGGTGGATGCCAACTTCTGGGCGCATACGTTTCCCTTCCCGGACGATAGCGAACTCATGCGCATCGCCCTCGAGGAGGGCGCGGTGCGGCAGCCGGAAGCGACGTTCAAGTACACAAACATCGGTTTTTCGCTGCTCGGCATGATCATCGGCGCCGCGGCCGGCAGCACGTTCAACGAATTCACGATCGAATCGATCGTCCGGAAGCTCGGACTGAAGAACACCGGTCCCGAACTCGACCCGAACCGGCTTGGTGAATACGCGGGCGCGCACAGCGGGCTTGGCTCCCGCGAAACACGCAAGGAACTCGGGCACGTCGATACCCGCGCCATGTCCGCCGCGACCGGCTTCTATTCCACCGCCGAGGACATGGTCAAGTTCGGCAGCGCGCATTTCTTCGGCGATGACCGGCTGATCAGCGATCGTTCCAAGAACGAGATGCAGCGGACTATCTGGAGCAACCTCGGCGAAGGTAACGTGCTCGATGGCTACGGCTACGGCACGATCGTCATTCACTACGATGGACACCGGA
>JADLGF010000190.1 GCA_020849415.1 Thermomicrobiales bacterium | reverse complement strand
CGGGTGAGCTCGATGTCACGGCGCTCGCCGACGGGATGCCGGTGGGGCGGACCGCCATCTCGATGCACCTGAAGGTGCTGCGCGAGGCAGGGCTGGTCAGCGATCGCGCCATCGGCACACGCCGGCTCTACCGGCTCGATCCGGCCGCGCTGCACCGGCTGCGCAATCACCTCGACTGGTATTGGGAGCGATCGCTGGCGGCGTTCGAAACGGCCGCCCACGCCCGCGCGGAGGAATCGCCGATGTTTCTTGAGCAGGAGATCGTGGTCAGCAAGAGCGTGCGGGTGAACCTGACGCTGGCCGATGCGTTCGATCTTTTCGTCGATCACCGCTGGTGGCCGGTTGCCACGCACCACATCGCCGACACGCCCGGCGTGAAGGCGGTGCTGGAGCCGTTCACCGGCGGCCGCTGGTATGAGGTCGATGCCGAGGGGCTCGAAACTGATTGGGGCCGGGTGCTCGCCTGGCAGCCGCCCTACCGCATCCTGCTCACCTGGCAGGTCAATCCCGATTGGCGTTACGTGGCGGACGAAGAACTCGGATCGCAGATCGAGATCACCTTCACGGAGGAAGGTGATGGAGCCACCCGGGTCGATCTCACCCACCGGCACCTGCAGCGCTACGGCGATCAGACCGAGCGCATGCGCCGGATTCTGGACGAGAAGGGGGGCGATCCCCTCAAGGCGTTCGGGGCGTACGCGAACGCGCGGATCGCGCAGCGGGGAGAAGGGGAATGACGGCCACGAAGGCGATCGTTCGCGATCCGATGGTGACGCTCTATGCGCGGAACTTCACCGAAACGCTCGACTTTTACCGCCGGCTCGGTTTTCAGGAGAAGTTCCGGTATCCGGCCGAGGGAACGCCGATCCACATCGAATTCCGGCTCGAGCACTTCGAACTGGCGGTCGTCGATTTTGAGAAGGGTGTCCGCGAACACGGACTCAATATCGAACTCGGCGGCAATTCCGCGGAACTCGTTTTCTGGACCGACGACACCGACGCCCTGTTCAATCAGCTGGTCTCGGAGGGCGCCCCGGTGCTTTCGGCCCCGAGCGATTTTCTGAATCTGCGCGTCGCCTGGGTGCGCGACCCCGATGCCAATCCGGTGCACATTGTCGCCCACCGCGCTGAATAGGGAAGTGAAAACGCCGGCCACCTGGGCCGGCGCTCACTCATTTCGAGAGGTAGCCCCCTCAGTCCCGGAGGGACTTTCGGCTGATTTAGCCCGGCATTTCAATGCTGGGCGGCCGCTCGGTGCCTGTGTATCTAGAACTCCAGGTCTTCGGACGTCACCGTTCCCGCCACTTTGCCGACGCCATCCATGTACTTCCAGTACATGTTGGTGTGCGCAACGACCAGATCGGGCGTCGGCATGCCGTACTCGGAGAGATCGCTGGTGGTGTGGGCGTCCGCAACCAGGATCGTATCGTACCCCCGCGCGAACGCCCCGTGAATCGTGGAGCGAACGCACTGATCGGTCTGGGCGCCGGTGACGATCAGCTTCCCGACCGCCAGGTCGGCCAGCAACGCTTCGAGATTCGTGCCTTCGAACGAATCGCCGTGCGCTTTCTCGACGCGGGGTTCGCCCTCGGCCGGCACGAGCTCGGCGACGAATTGCCATTCGTCGGTGCCACGATCGAGATTCCCTTCCTCGGTGTGCTGCACCCAGACGACCGGCACGTCATGCGCGCGGGCCTTTTCGACGAGGCCGGCGATGCGGCCGACGACCTCGTCCCGGTTCCAGGCGTCGCCCACGACGCCGTTCTGCACATCGATCACCATCAGGGCCTGATTCGGCCGATTCTCATGGGTAGTCACTGGCTGCTCTCCTGAAAATGCGCGGAACCTGAGCGCGACCGCGCGGATATCCTTCGGGACTCACGAACAGCTTACTCGGTAAACACGCCATTTCATGTCAGGTATAGCCCTGGCAACGAAGGATACGCGGTCGATCTGCCCGTGGTTTACAGAGGCGGCGCCGACAGCCGGGATGCGGAGATGTCTCCATCCGAACATCTGCCCAGACTTGTATACTCATCAAGCTGTGAAAATGAAGCGCCCCGGACGTTCAGCGGGTGCTGGACACGAGCGCGCGTCAGCGGGAGTGAGTATGGACGGACAGCAGTTCGATCGATTCGCGCGCGCGCTTGGTTCGGGGCGGTCACGCCGATCGCTGTTCAAGGGGGCAGCCGCTGCCTGGATCGGACTCGTAGCCGGCGGCAAGGTCATCGAGCACGCCGAGGCGGGGGAAGAAGTGGCCTGCCTGGCCGATGGCGTGGGCTGTAATAGTGACGGTGGTAGAGATGAAGTTGGCGGGTGTTGCTTCGGATCGTGGTGCAATTTCATTACCAATGTCTGCGAGCAGGTGACCTGCGCCCAACCGGACTGGGGATGCGGCTTCATGCGCGCCGGCATACTCATAGAGTGTTGCGAGGGGTACAACTGTGTTCTCGTGGGCAAGGGTGACTACTGCGTTCCGGCTGAAGTGCCGGTCTGCATCGAGGAAGGCAACCCCTGCGGCGAGGTGACGCCCGCCCAGGAGGGTGGATCGGGCGATTGTTGCGTCGGTCTCATCTGCAACGAGGAGTCGATTTGCGCGCCGCCGCCGCCCCTCTGCGCGCCCGCGGGCGGGTCGTGTGTCGAGCTCGATTGCTGCCAGGATTCCGTCTGTCTCGACACCGGCATCTGCGGCACGCGGCCGGATGAGCCGCCGCCGCCCCCGCCGCCGGTGACCACGCTGCCGGACACCGGCGCCGGTCAAAACGGCCAGGGCGCGGAGTGGCTGATCCCGACCGCGCTCGGCGCAGCAGCAGCGGCGGTTGTCGGCGGAAAACTCCTCAAGGGCGAGAAAGCGTCGTCCGAGGATCTCGCCTAGAGCAGTAACCTATGACCTTGGCACACACCGAAGGCGACAAACACGCCGTGTAGGGGAGGGTCGTGTGCCCTCCCGCCGGCCGTACGGCCGGCCACTCGGTGCGATTCGGGGTGGTTTCATTTGGAAAGACCGGTGTAGCGAAAGGAGACGGTCGCCTGCGGGCGACCGCGGGAGGGCACAAGACCCTCCCCTACACGGTTTGCGTTCATTCTGGGGCGGTGACAGCATCACCGGAAATCGCTCTAACTACGTACGCAAGCAATCGGCGAGCGAACGGCGGTCGATGCCAATCGGCCGCCGTTCCGCGTTGTCCCTCCAGACGTCTCGGGGGTCGAACTGCCCGTCGATCGAGGCGTGCTGGAGCTACTGTCCCAGCGGGTATACTGTTGCGTACTCAGTCATGAGCCGTAATTTGGCGCTGCGGCACGCGTTCGACCCAGGCTGGCTTGGGAATGGGAGGATGAATGGACGGACAACAGTTCGATCGCTTCGCACGTGCGCTCGGAACGGGCAAGTCACGTCGGAGCGTGATCAAGGGCCTGGTCGCAACCTGGGTTGGTGGCGCTGCGGTGGTGAAAACCACGTCGAACGCGGATGCCACGATTATTTGTATCGGGGAAGGCCTGAACTGCAACGTCAACGACACGACGCTGACCTGCTGCGCCGGCATGACGTGCTGGTATACGAATGACGAGGGCGCGGGGTACTGCGAGTACGACCAGAACATCTGCTCCAACGTAGGCGGTTCATGCGCCGAGTTTCCGTGCTGTCTCGGCGGCGACTGTGTCGGCGGTGTCTGCGAATACGACGACTTCGAAACGTGCGGCACGATCGATCAGTTCTGCGGGCTGTACGGCAAGGACAATGAGCGCGCCTGCTGTGAAGGACATGAGTGCATCGAACGGGACGGATATTCGTTCTGCGATCCGATTCAGTCCATGTGCATCCCCGAAGGTGAATCGTGCGGTGACGTCACGCTGGCGCAGGACGACGAGGATGACGACTGCTGTGGCGATCTGGTCTGCATCAGGGCCGAAGACGAGCGTTACGTCTGCGGATACCCGCCTGAGGAACCGGAAGAGCCGACCGATCCCGGGGAACCGGCCAAGCCGGAGGTGCCGGTGACCCAGTTGCCGGATACGGGCGCGGGCCAGAACGGTCAGGGCGCGGAGTGGCTGATCCCGACCGCGCTCGGCGCGGCGGCCGCGGCCGTCGTGGGCGGCAAGCTCCTCAAGGGCGAACGCTCCACCACCGAGGGCTGATTTCGATCGCCTCCAACTGAAGAGCAACGCGCGCCGGCGGTTCGAGCAATCGAGCCGCCGGCGCACGTTTCCGGCCCGATCGCTGCATCGGGAGCAGGAGCACGGATCCGGCGCTGGCGGCTGGAGATGCATCGGTCGGTTCGTTTCATTCGCTAATCCGGGTACTGACTGGCTCCCGCTCCTTGCGTTATCGTCTGCATGAGCAGATTCGGAGGGAGCAGGTGAAATGATTGAACGAGCCGCGTTCGGCCGTACTGGCCACACGAGCAGCCGCATCATCTTCGGCGCGGCGGCGCTCGGAAACGTCTCGCAGGCGGATGCCGATCGCGCCCTGGCATCGATCGCCGAGGCGGGGGTCAACCACATCGATACCGCCGCCAGCTACGGTGATTCGGAGCTTCGGCTTGGCCCCTGGCTGGAAGCGCACCGCCGCGAGGTCTTTCTCGCCACCAAGACCGGCGAGCGGGAGGCCGGCCCGGCTTACGACGAGATTCGCCGTTCGCTGGAGCGTTTGCGGGTCGATCAGGTCGATCTGATCCAGCTGCACAATCTCGTGGACGAAGCGGAGTGGCAAACGGCGCTCGGACCGGGCGGCGCGCTCGAAGCGGCCGTCCGCGCCCGCGATGAGGGGCTGGTTCGCTTCATCGGGGTCACCGGTCACGGAGTGACGGTGGCCGCGCAGCATCGCCGTTCATTGGAACGTTTCGATTTCGATTCGGTGCTGCTGCCTTTCAGCTACACCATGATGCGCAACCCGGTCTACGCCGCCGATTTCGAAGCGCTGGCCGCGCTCTGCGCGGAGCGGAACGTGGCGATGCAGACGATCAAGGCGATCACCCGCGCCCCCTGGGGTGAGCAAACGCCGACCGCCAACACCTGGTACGACCCCCTGCGCGATCAGGACGATATCGATCTGGCGGTCCACTGGGTGCTCGGCCGGCCCGGTGTTTTCCTGAACACGGTCGGCGACATCACGATCCTGCCCTTGGTGCTCGACGCAGCGGCCCGCTTCGAAACTCGCCCCTCCGAAGCCGCAATGGACCAGCTCCTCGCGCAGCAAGCCATGGAGCCGCTCTTCGTGTAGGAGGAGCGGTGGGCGAATGTCGCCGCCGATACGGGACCGGTGAACGAAACGATCCACTCCCAGCAATCTCACAGGTTGCTCACACCGATCGTGGTGATTCGGTCGTCAGGATCGATGGGGATCGACCTGTTCGAGCCTCACCCTGTTTCGTTCCCGGTTGGACATCTGCATGGCGAACACGCCCGGAAATTCACGATCACCCATCCCCAATCCTCCGTTTAGCCGCCGAACACTGCTGGCTGGTTCGTTCGGGACCGCCGCATCCCTGGCCGGAACGCAATCCGTGCGCGCGCTTCAGGGGACCGAAGATCGCGTTCAGGCGGTGGCATCCTCCCACGTCGCGGCGACGAACGCGGGCATCGAAGTGCTCTCCGCGGGGGGAACCGCTGCCGATGCCGCGGTGGCGGTTGCGCTGGCTCTTTCTGTCGTGGAACCCTACTTCTCGCACGCGCTTGGCGGCGGGGTTTGGGGACTCTACTTCGATGCCGAGACCGGGGAAGTCACCGCGCTCGATGGCGTCGGCCCGGCCGGCAGTCTCATCACGCTCGAGGACTACGCCGCTCGCTCCGGACAACGGGGCATGCATCAGGCCAACGTTCCCGGCGCCTGGGACGGCTGGATGCTCTGGCTTCTCCGCTACGGCCGGCTCGATCTTAGTGATGTGCTGCGGCCGGCGATCCGGTTGAGCCGGGACGGGTTTGCGGTCACGAACGAGATGGCGGCCTATATGAGTCGCTACTACGACGAAATGCGCGCGCACCCGCCCACCGCCGCCGTCTACGCGCCGAACGGCTTCTTCCCCGCAGCCGGCAACGTGATGACCATGCCGGCGTTCGCGAACACCCTCGAAACGCTTGGCCAGGTCTTCGCTGAACCGGGGGGACGGCGGGCCGGACTCCAGCGTGTGCGCGATTACGTCTATCGCGGGCCGATCGCCGAAACGATCGTCGCTGAATCGGAGCAATGGGGTGGATACCTCACGCTCGACGATTTCGCGTCGTTCGAAGCCGAGATCGTCGACGCGATCTCGGTTTCCTACGGACCGACGATGCGCGTGTACCAGAATCCCCCCAACAGTCAGGGCGTGACAATGCTGCTTGCCCTGAACATCCTCAAGGGAATCAACCACGTTGATATGTCACCCCACGATGCCGATGTGATCCACGCGCAGGTCGAGGCGGTCAAACTCGCGTTCGGCGATCGCGACGCGCTGATCGGCGATCCGGCCTTCATCGAAATCGATCTCGATCATCTCCTCTCGGATGAACACGCCGCCGAGCAATTGAGCCGTATCGATATGTCGAGCGCGATGGACTGGCCCGAGACCGCGCCGTTGACCCAGATGTCGCCGGTCAACACCACCACCTTCCAGGTGACCGATCGCTACGGCAGCGCCGCCACGATCACCACCAGCCTCGGGCTCAATTTCCGCGTCATGGGCGACACCGGCATTCACATCAATGAACGGATGCGCTACTACTCCACCGATCCGGCCAGTCCCAACGTGGTCGCGCCGGGCAAGAAGGTGCGGCACACGTCGTGCCCGTACCTGGTGTTGCGGGATGGCCGGCCGTACGTGCTGGGCGGCAACACCGGGGTCGATACGCAACCGCAGGCGCAATTGCAGCAGCTGATGCACGCGATCGATTTCGGCTTATCGGCCCAGGAAGCGATCAGCATGCCACGTTGGGTGACCACGGCGTTGCGGGCGTCGACCGTGCCGCATCAGGTCGGCAACACGCTCCAGCTGCAGGATGGGTTTCCGGGCGCGACGGTCGCGGAACTCCGGAACCGTGGACACCAGATCGAGGTGGGAACCGGCGTATTCGGATCGGGCGGGATGATCGCGGTGAACGAGGATGGCACGGTCGCCGATATCGGCGTCGAACTCCGGACCAGCGCCTCGAGCGGTCAGGTTGTGCCACGCTGACCGG
>JADLGF010000189.1 GCA_020849415.1 Thermomicrobiales bacterium | reverse complement strand
CGGCCGATCAGCTCCGGCACGATGCGCAGGTGATTGAGCTTGACGCGGTTGGCCGGGTTCGACCACTCGCGCATCCAGCCCTGCGGCGTCACGCCGAGGAAGCCGGGCGTCAATCCGCCCGTCTGCTTCATGTCGATTTCCTGGGCGATCGGGCCGAGGTGGAGCACCTTGGCGTTGCGCCAGTGCGGGGGCAGGCCCCGAAGGTCGATCGCGCCCGCCCAGTGGGGCACGGTCTGCTCGCGACGTCCCGCCCGGTACTCGTTGACGAAGACGGTCGGGGTGTCCGATTCCTGCACGATCAGGCTCATCGTATCGACGTAGGGATCGAGCGAGGGGACATCGATGCCGTTGATCTTGCGACCGTAGGCGCCCCGGGTGAGCACCCCCACCCGCCAGCCGAGCGACACCGCCGCCAGCGCCGAGTAGAGCGCCGTGCCACCGAGTACCGCCGAGCCATCCGGCAGGAGATCGGCGCAGATGTGGCCGATCACCACGTAATCGGGCGCGCGCTCCCCCTGCAGGCCGCTGAAGCTCCGTTCGGGCCGGTGCGATTCACGCTCGATCCGGCCATCACCGCGGCGACCGGAACGTGACTTCGATTCGGTTGTATCGACCGGCTGATCCGGCTTGCTCGACTCCGTTATGGGAATCGCTCCTTGTGTGGATTGAACCCTCACCCCCCTGCCCCCTCTCCCGCTGCGGCAGGAGAGGGGGAGCGATTGGAATTCCGTCTCCCCTCTCCCGTCGCGACGGGAGAGGGGTCGGGGGTGAGGGTCTCTCGTTACTCCGCCGGGTGGACCGTGATGCGGCGGTTGCCGCCTTCGCCGGTGCTCTCGGTGGTGACCTCCGGATTGCCGCGCAATGTGAGGTGCACGATCCGGCGCTCGTTCGGCGGCATCGGTTCCAGCATGATCGAGCGGCGGCTGCGCGAAACCTGCCGCGCCACCCGCTCGGCCAAACCGACCAGCGCCTCTTCCCGCCGCGCACGGTAGCCCTCGATATCGATGATCACGCGGGTCCAATCGCCGATCCGCTTGTTGGCGAGGAGATTGACCATGTACTGCATCTGGGCGAGGTGATCGCCCCGGCGGCCGATCAGGAAGCCAAGGTCCGGCCCGAGCACATCGACGAAGATCGTCGGCGGGTCCTCATCGCTCAGCGGCACCGTCGACGGATTCTCGGTGACGTAGACCTCCGCCTCGTACCCCATCTTCTCGAGGAGTTCGCTGACGATCTCGCGCGCGGCGGTTTCATCGTCAGTTTCGGGGCGGGCGAGCGGCTCCTTGCGCACGGCCGGGGCGGGCGCCCCACTCTCGCCGCGCGGCGGATTGCCCCGCTGTGAGGGGCGATCGCCCGGCGCGCGCCGCGCACCTGGCTGACGACGGGCCTGGTTGTTGCCGTTCCCCTCGGAGCGCCGCTGGCCGCTGCTCGGCACCGGCTGCGAGGCCATCCCCTTGGCGGTCACCCGCACCAGCGCCTCGGCATCTTCATCCGGGCCGGCATCGGAAAGGACTTCGATATCGACGTCCTCCTCGTGCAGGTCGAGCTGCTCGAGGGCGAGCCGAACGGCTTCCTCCACCGAAAAGGCCTGGATTTCGACGCTCGTCATCCGTTCAGAGGTCATTCGTTATCGCTCCTTGCCACCGGCCGCATCGGCCCGGCGAAGGCGCCGGCCCCGGGAGCGAACGCTCACCATCGGCCGGCTACGGATCAGCTGGTTTCAGTGCGATCATCCGCCGATCGCGCGTTCGCTACGTGCGGCGTTTGATCTTCTTGGGCGCCGGCGCGGGAACTGTGGGCTCCGCGGCGTCCTCCCCGATCTCCACGACGGCTTCAGCTTCGGCCTGGGATCGGGACGATCGCTTCACCGGCTTCGGCGCCGCCACCGGGGCGACCACCTCGGCCTCGATGATCTCTTCGCTGCTCTCGCTCTCGGTCATTTTCGGCTTAACCGTTCGCTTCTTGCCACTCTTCGATGATGTCGGGCGTTGCGAAGCGGACGCACCGCCCCCACCGGACGCGCGTTTGGCGCGCTCCGTCTCCATCCGGTCGCGCTGCTCCTGCGCTTCCTCGGCCTTCTTCTGGGCCCAGCCCATGAAGCGCCCCTGCGAGGCCGGCTTGCCGCCGTTCTCGGCGGCGATGGCATCGAGATCACGCGGGGCGCGGTATCCGAGGTGGCGGTGCTCCGGCAGTTCCGGCAGCCAGGGGAACCAGTCCTTGAGCGCACCGAACCCGGTGATCAGCCACTGCTGCACGACCGAGTAGACACTCTGCGTCACCCAGTAGAGCACCGGGCCAGCGGCGAAGGTCCAACCGAAGACCACGACCATCAGCGGCATGAAGTTCATCATCGTGTTCATCATGCGCTGCTGCGGATCGGTAACCGCGCCCATATTGGCCGGGCGGGACATGCGCGTCTGAATGAACTGGAAGGCGCCGGCCATGATCGGCAGGATCTTGTAGGGATCGGATGTATTCAGGCTGTCGAGCCAGAGGAAACCTTGCGTCCAGGCGCCCGAAAAACCTTCGACATTTCCGGAGGAGAGATTCGCGATCGCGCGGTAGACGCCGAAGAAGATCGGAATCTGGATGATCATCGGCAAACAGCCGGCGAGCGGATTGATCTGGTACTGCTGGTAGAGCGCCATCGTCTCCTGGGAGAGGCGCTGGCGATCATTCTTGTACTTCTTCTGGAGTTCCTTGATCTTCGGCTGCAACTCCTGCATAGATTTGCTGGAGCGGATCGCCTTGATCGTCAGGGGGAGCAGCAACGTCTTGACGACGATCGTGAAGATGATGATCGCGATGCCGCCGCTGTTGAAGGTGCGCGCGAAGAAATCGAGCACTTCCTCGAGCAGCTGGACGTACTGGCTCCAGATCGGAATATCAGCGAGCGTGAACGGATTCGAGCCAAAGAGCTGCGAAAACACGTTGTGGCCTCCTGAGCCATGCGCCGGCGAGCGGCGCGAATGGATTTGCTAACTCGGCGCAGGCGCCAGTGGCCCTACGAAGAAATCCAAAGATCGTGGGCCGGATCGCGCGGGCCGGAAACCGCGGACCGGGGTGTTCAGGGAACCGGGTCGTATCCCCCCGGCCGGAATGGATGGCAGCGAAGAATCCGGCGGAGGGCCATCCAGCCGCCTCGGATAATACCGTACCTGGAGATCGCCTCGTATCCATATTCCGAGCAGGTTGGCACATACCGGCACGAGGGCGGGAAATTGGGCGAGATCGCGAGTTGGTAGAAGCGAATCAGCTTCAATGCCAGCCAGCGCATCGGTTCCTCCATTTAACCGGAGGCGCTCCCGGTCGCATCAGGCGTCCGGTGAGCGTTCGGGTGCGGGCGGTTCGCCCGGCGGGAGCAGGCGGGCCCGGATCAGCAGACGTTCGATGATCGCGCGGGCGACCTCGTGCGTCGGCAACTCCGCGGCCTCGCCCCGCACGATCAAGACCAGATCGTGGCCGGGTTTCAGCCGCGGGTGGTAGTGGCGAATCGCCTCGCGGCAGAGCCGTTTGGCGCGGTTACGCTCAACCGATTTGCCGACCCGCTTGCCGGCAACGAAGGCGTAGCGGTTCTGCGGGGGCTGGCGGTCGTTCGGCAGCACGCGGATCACAATCGGACCCTCGGCGTGCGCCTTCCCGCGCGAGCGGACCTGCCGAACCTCGAATTCACTGCGGAGCCGCAGTTCCCGGGAAACCACAGTCAGGCGTGAGGCGTAAGGCTTGTGGCGTGAGGAATTGGAGGTTGGCCGTGCGTAGCTACGACTTCCTCACGCCTCACGCCCCATGCCTGGCGCCTCTATTTGTTCTGCGTGAATTTCTTCTCGTCGGACACCGTCAGCTTCCAGCGGCCCTTGCCCCGGCGAGCCGCCAGCACCCGGCGACCATTGGAGGTGCTCATCCGCTTGAGGAAGCCGTGTTCACGCTTGCGCGGGATCCGCTTCGGCTGGTACGTGCGTTTGCCCATGATCTTGTTCCCCGTAATCGCTAGCGCGCGTCACACCGGGCGGCAGACGCGGCGCCGGCGTGTCCCACACACGTGGAAGACAACACAAAATCGCCGCTACGCTGCTGCGCCGCGGCCCGAAGAGTATACGGGCCGCCTCCGGCTCGCGTCAACAGCCTGGATACCGCCGATTTCGCCGAACGAACGCACCATCCGGCGCTGGGCGCACCCGCCCGAGTTGACGATATGGGCGTCCCGGAAAGACGCCCCATACGTCCGAATTCCACCCGTTCCGGCCCTGTTCCGAGGAGCCGAAATCGGGCCGATCACCGGTGCGGGCGAAAGCGGCAGCCGCTGATCGGGAGGAGGAATCGGCCCCGTTCCGCTCAAAATGGGGTATTCCGGCGGATCGATCCACGGAAAATGAGGCAACTGGCCGCATTGATCCTTCGTGGGTCGAATTTTTAGCCGGAATCTGCTACACTATGACACGCTGGCGAACAGTTTCTTCCGGTGATCCCGGAGTGTGGCCGGCGATCGTACAGGTAACCGGCGATGTTGTTCCGCACCTGGTTCGCACCCGATCCGGAATGCTCCGCCGGCCAGCCGAGCGTTATCCACCACGATCTGCCCTTCCGTGACGCCCCCGCAGCGCCTCCCCGGGCCGATAGGTGGTGCGCCCGCGAGAGCAGGAGTGGCAGCCCTCATGTCTTTCTTCGATCAGGTCGTGCAAATCGGGCATGAGGGGCTCACCGTAAACCTGCAGTTTCAACCGGTGAAGTGGACCTTCCGCTTCTACCCGGCGCGTGATCCGGAGCAGCCGCGTTTCTGGTGCCTGCTGGTGGATCAATGCGATCGCACCGATGCCCTCGGGCAATCGGTCGATCGGTTTCTGGTGGCGCGGGCGATGCCGCGCGACCTCCTGCTTGAGAATCTGGCCCGGTTGCGCGAAGATCCGCGCGAATGGCTCGGCGCCGATGCTCAGCAAACCCTGGGGCAATGGCTCCAGACCGTTGCGGAACGGCCGATGCCGGAACACCCGCTGCAAATGAAGAAGGGCCAGCCGGCCTAGCGCCGCGGCCTGAAAGGATCGATGCCCATATGCCCAAGAAACCCGCGTACCGCAAGCCGTCACGTCCGGCGCCGGCGCCCAACACCGCTCCCACCCCGGAGCGCACCCCGCGTGAAGACCCGAACGCCCTCGCCGTCGATGGCAAGATCGTCGATGCGCTCCCGAACGCCATGTTCTCGGTCGAGCTCGTCAACGGCCAAACGGTGCTGGGTCACCTTTCCGGCAAGATGCGCAAGAACTACATCCGCGT
>JADLGF010000188.1 GCA_020849415.1 Thermomicrobiales bacterium | reverse complement strand
GCACGTCATCTTCATGGGACCGCAGGGGGTCGGCAAAGGGACCCAGGCGACGCGTGTCGCCGGTGAACTCGGTCTCGTGCACCTTTCGACCGGCGATCTTTTTCGCGCCACGATCAAATCGGGATCGGCCCTCGGCGTTCAGCTGAAAACGATCCTCGATGCCGGCGATCTCGTGCCGGATGATCTGACGCTGCGGATCGTCGAAGCCCGGCTCGATGAGATCGAGGCGGCCGCGCATGGTGGCAGAGCCGCCGGCGCGCTCTTCGATGGCTTTCCGCGCACCCCGGCCCAGGCCGAGGGGCTCGACGTCATGCTGGCGCGGCGCGGCGAATCGATCGCCGTGGTGGTGGAAATCACCGCCCCGCGCGATGTGCTGATCGAACGCCTCTCCTGGCGCCGCGTCTGCAAGAACTGCGGCGCGACCTACAACGTCAAGTTCGCCCCGCCGAAGGTGGAGGGCGTCTGCGATAAGTGCGGAGGCGAAGTCGAGCAGCGCAAGGACGATACGCCCGATGCGATCGCCCGCCGGCTCTCCCTCTACGATGAGCAGACCTCACCGCTCCTGAACTTCTACCGGGAGCAGGGCAAGCTCGTGACCGTGGATGGCGATCGCGACGTCGATTCGGTCGGCAACGATATCGTCCGGGTCATCACCGAAGCGGGCGTGAGCGCGTAGCGATGGCCATCACGATCAAGGGCAAGAAAGAAATCGAGGCGATGCGCCGGGCCGGGCACGTCGTTTCGGTGGTCCATCAGCGGATCTCCGCGGCGATCCAGCCCGGGATCACGACGATGGACCTCGACATCATTGCCCGCGACACAATGAAGGAATTTGGCGCCGGCGCGGCCTTTCTCGGGCACATGGGCTTCCCGGGCCGGATTTGCGTTTCCGTGAACGAGGAGATCGTGCACGGCATTCCCAGCCACCGCACGCTTCAGAACGGCGACATCATTTCAGTCGATGTCGGTACGATCGTCGATGGCTATGTCGGTGATTCGGCCTGGACCTACGGGGTCGGCGAAATCTCCGAGGAGGCGCAGCGGTTGCTGCGGGTCACCGAGGAGTCGCTGATGCTCGGTTTGGCCCAGGCACGGGCGAAGGCGCGCATCGGCGCCATCGGCCACGCCATCGAGAAGCATGTTCGGGCCGAGCGGATGGGGTTGATCCAGGAATACGGCGGTCATGGCATCGGCCGGGCGATGTGGGAGGAGCCCCATATCTCCAACCACGGCGTGCCTGATCGAGGGCCGCAGATGCGTCCGGGCATGACCCTGGCGATCGAGCCGATGGTGACGACCGGGCGTGATGAAACGAAACAACTGCCGGATGGCTGGACAGTGGTGACCGCGGACGGTTCGCTCGCGGCCCACTTCGAGCACACGGTGTTGATCACCAACGGGGAACCGGAAATCTTGACCAAACGGTTGCCTCCAGTGGTAGAATAGGCTCCTTGTGGGGCGCATGTCGTTCGGCATGTGTTTCGGCGTGCATTGCGTTTAGCTCCGGTCAGCGAACGCGCCGTCTCCCGCCTCGTGAGAGGCTGCTGGTTGTTCGAGAACGCGTTCGCGTGTACGGAAGGTGATGAGATGAAAGTTTCGGCATCGGTGAAGCCGCGTTGCGAGCGGTGCAAGGTGATTCGCCGCAAGGGAATCGTGCGGGTGATCTGCACGAACCCGAAGCACAAGCAGCGCCAGGGCTAGCGGCGAGGAGAAGGGAAGCAAATGGCTCGTATTTCCGGCGTCGATCTCCCGCGTGAGAAGCGCGTTGAAATTGGATTGACCTACATCTACGGCATTGGCCTCGCCACCAGCCAGCAGTTGCTGGCGCAGACGGGCGTCAATCCGGATACCCGCGTGCGCGATCTCACCGATGATGAGGTGGCTCGCCTGCGTGAGATCATCGACCGCGAACTGCGCGTCGAGGGCGATCTCCGCCGTGAGGTTTCGCTCAACATCAAGCGATTGATGGATATCGGTTGCTACCGGGGGCTTCGCCACCGCCGCAACATGCCGGTTCGGGGGCAGCGCACGCGCACCAATGCGCGCACGCGCCGTGGTCCGCGCCGCGCGATGAATCTGAACAAGCGCGCCCGCAAGTAATTCGGACGCACCTGATTGAATGGATCACCCCGGCGCTCCTCGCGTGAGTGAGCGGCCGTTCGGGGAACGAGCAAGGGAGCACAGATGTCAGAACGGCGTCGCGCCGGTGGTTCCGGCAAGGGCAAGACGAGAGTTCGGCGACGAGATCGCAAGAATATCCCTCGCGGGAAGGCGTACATCTCGGCGACGTTCAACAACACGATCGTGACGTTGACCGATCCGACCGGCGCGGTGATCGCGTGGTCGAGCGCCGGCGCCAACGGCTTCAAGGGTTCGCGCAAGAGCACCCCGTACGCCGCGCAGGTGACGGCGGAGCAGGCGGCCCGCAAGGCGGCCGAGCACGGTCTGCGCCAGGTCGATGTCTTCGTCAAGGGCCCGGGTTCGGGCCGCGAAATGGCAATTCGCTCGCTGCAGGCGAGCGGCGTGCAGGTGATCTCGATCGCCGATACCACGCCGATCCCGCACAACGGCTGCCGCCCGCCGAAGCGCCGGCGCGTCTAGCTGATCGAAGCGCCGGGAGGCGCTGACGAAATTCGACGCACTGCTCCTGGCAGTGCCTGGTCAATCGCTGCGGGAGTGAATGGAGTAACACCGCAGCGAGGAGGCTCAAACGCTTGTCTACTTCCGCGCCGTTCACCATCGAAACGGTCGAACCGGGTCTCAATTACGCGCGATACAAGGTGGAACCCCTGGAGCCGGG
>JADLGF010000187.1 GCA_020849415.1 Thermomicrobiales bacterium | reverse complement strand
GGTTCCGGATCGATGACCAGTTGAACGTGCCGATGCAAACCATGATCATGACCGCCACCAACGCGGCCATCGGCATCCGTCCCACCCAGTCGCTGAACCCGACGACCAGCACCAGCAGCACCGCGCCAGCGATGAAGGTCGAGAGCCGGCCACGACCGCCGGACTTCACGTTGATCACCGACTGTCCGATCATCGCGCACCCGGCCATGCCGCCCAGGAATCCGGTCGCGACATTCGCAAGTCCCTGGCCCTTGCACTCGCGGTTCTTGTCGCTCCCGGAATCGGTGAAGTCATCGACGATCGACGCGGTGAGCAGAGACTCGAGGAGACCGACGATCGCCAGCGGAATCGCGTAGGGCAGGATGATGCGGAGGGTTTCAAGATTGAGCGGGATATCAGGAATCAGAAAGATGGGCAGCGATGATGGCAGCTCACCCATATCGCCCACCGTTCGAAGTTCATCCAGCCCGAACGCAACCGTGACGATCGAGAGCACGATGATGGCGATGAGGGGCGAGGGGACACCTTTGAACACCCGTGGCAGCAGGTAGATGATGGCCAGCGCCGCCGCTACCATCGGGTAGGTCAACCAGTTCACACCCCGCAATTCCGGAAGCTGCGCCAGAAAAATCAGGATCGCGAGCGCATTCACAAACCCGATCATGACCGACCGCGAGACGAAGCGCATCACCCGTCCCAGCTTCAGATAGCCGGCCAATATCTGCAGCGCGCCCGTCACGATCGTGGTGGCGAAGAGGTATTGAAGACCGTGATCCTTGACGAGATCGACCATCAGGAGGGCCATGGCGCCGGTGGCCGCCGAAATCATCGCCGGACGGCCACCGGCAAACGAAATCACCACCGCCATCGAAAAGGAGGCGTAGAGGCCGATCTTGGGATCGACGCCGGCGATGATCGAGAACGCGATGGCCTCCGGAATCAACGCCAGGGCGACAAGCAGACCGGAAAGCAGATCGCCACGGACGTTTCCGAACCACTCCGACCGCAGGCGGGCAACGTACATCTGTGCTCCCGGGAATGTAGAAAAACAAAAGTCTGACGGCCATCACACAGCGCAACTCCAGGCTGGTGACAGGAAACAGGCCCGTTCACCCGCCTGGAGTTGCCGATCAGAGGCTATTGAAAGACGCGAACCATCACATCCGGATTCGTCGCGGCATCGCCGCCGTATTTGCCCGGCAACGCGGCAATGCCGACCACGCAATCGGTCAGAGCGAGCAGCATCACGGAATCGCCCTTTTCGGCCAGTGACTCCTGAATTTCGATCGCGCCGCGTTGCAGAATGCTGACCTTCATGAAGAGGTTGACCGGGTCGGGCAGATCGTCCGCGCTGACGCCGAATTCCGCCAGGCGCGAGACCAGCGATTTGCCGGTGTCGTCGGTCGTCCGCGCCGCCTGGGAATCAAGGGGATGGAGCAGATCGTGCCGCTGCACGGAATCCTCGATCACTTGCAACAGGGCGCTATCCCGGTTGGAATAGAGGCTCATGCCGAGTTCGAGCATGATCGAATTGTTGCGCGCCCTGGTCTGCGCCACCGAGAGGTGCTCGCGATTGTCCGGACCTGCGAACGCCACCAGACTGGCCGCCTGTTTGCCGTCGAGGGCGACGACCTGCACAACCTGGCCGGCCAGCACGTGGAACGCTGCGCCTTCGCCGGGGCGAAGTCGCTCTGCCTTGATTGCTGTCCTGCCAACGAGACCTACGCTCACCTGTTGTGCTCCTTCAGCGACGACCGCGATCAGCCGCGCTGATTGTCGCAGTCAGCGCACCGCTCCGGCAAACCGCCGTGCCATACTTCACCGGAGACTCGCTACGCGGCGCTGATCGTGCCTGGCGCGCGCGTTTGATAAGGATGATCGATGGTCGACAATGAGCTTCGTTGCCCGCAGTGTGGATCCCCCGTGCTCGCCTCAGCCAATTACTGCGTCATCTGCGGCATCCGCCTGCCCGATCGGTCGCAGGTCGAGGTGATCGAGTCCGCCGGATGGGATACCCCGCGCCCCGCCGAGCCGATTCTGCCGGTCGAAATCCCCGAATTCGATGAGCTGACCGGCGTCGATCCCCGGTCCGATCTTCCCGTCGAATCGTCCGAAGATCAGCCTGCGGAAACCTTCGAAGCGATCCCGGCGATTGACCTCGACGAACTTGACGCCTTCATCGCGCTCGATCCAGTCGCCTCCAACGACGAATTGGACGGTGAGATCACCGAGGAAGAACTCGAAATCGACGACATGATCGAAGAGGGCGGACCGGTTTTCGAGGGAGCGCCCGAAACAATCGAGGACGAGCCTAACGAGCCGGCGACTGAAGCGATCAACATGATCGATGAAGGCGCTCCGATCGCCGATGACGAATCAACCGAAATACTCGAAGTAGTGAGGATCGAGGCGGTCATCGAAGTCGAGGAAATGGTTTCCGAAGGCGGTCCGGTCGTCGAGACCGAACCGGGCGACGACGAACCTGACGCGGGGATCGTATCGGACGAGGAAGCGATCGAAATGATCGATGAGGGTGGGCCCGCGTTCGAGGACGAAACCGCGCCTGAACCGGCCGATGATGACGATACCGAAGTCGATCAACTCGCCGCCGCCGTGCTGATGCACGAGCCGGACCCGGCGCCGATGATCTCGGCCTCCTACCCCGAAAGCGAGATTCCGGTCAACGATGCCGTCCGGCTCCGGCCCGGCGAGCAGTACTGGTGGTCAGTCGATAGCGACGATGCCTGGGGTGATTTCGCGCCCCTGCACCAGACAACCGCCCCGGTTCCCCCGGCCACTCCGGATGTCGCCGCAAAGCCGGCTGATCCGGAGGCGCTGGAACGCGTCCAGGCGTTGCTCGACGAACTCCGGGAGCTGTTGCCGCAACTCGGTCAGGTTCGCACCGAAGCGGGTCCGAACCTCTCCGAACTCCGCTCGATCGCCATCGCCGCGCGCGGTGAACGCTCATTCGACGATTGGGCGGCACTCCGCACCGTGTCGGCCATGGCCGTCGGCCGGCCAACCGATATCGACACGATTCTCCAGCTCTCGAAACGGGTCGATGACATCGCAGCGCTGATCGCCGAGCGCGATCGCCTGCAAGGCGCGTTCGCGAAGATCGTCGACTGGATCGACAAGCGTAACGGCGCGTAGCCGCCGCTAGGCCGGGGCGCCGTTGTCCGCGTGCAGCGGCGCTCCGCAATGGGCGCAGAACGAGCCGTCCGGCGTGATTCGCTGGCACGCGGGGCAGGTGACCCGCCGGCCCGAGCGCGTCATCGAGAGCGCGTCCTGACGGAGCGCACCGCGAATGGCGGAGCGGGTCACGAACCAGAGCGCCAGCACCACGACCAGCTGCCAGACGAGTTCCGCTGCCGCGCCCGCCGGCTGGATCAAAAGATCGACGATCGAGAAGACGATGATCCCGCCGACCCCGGCCACCACGCCGCGCGTCAGTGACGAGGCGCGCTGATCGATGGCGTATTGCCAGATCGAGGCGCACAGCACTGCCGCGAACGCGCCGTAGATCAACGGCCGCAGCACGATCAAGCCGACGATCGTCGCCGTCCAGTCAGAAACATCGCCGCCGGGATTCTGGCCGTGCACGATGGCGGGCCAGTAGTGAACAACGGCGGTCGCCGCCGCGTATCCGGAGCCGGTCGCCGCTCCCAGGGTGACCCCGTCCATGATCTCGTTGCGCAGCACCGGCCAGCGGCGCATGAACACCGGCGCGATGGCGCAGGCGATCACCACGATCGCCGGAATCACCACGCCACCGAGCAGAATCCAGCCGATCGGAGGTGATCCCGCCGATTCGGCGAACCGCGCACCGTAACCGGCCGCGCCGGCGTAGAACGACGCGCCTTCGATCCAGAAGGCGCCGGTGAGCCAGGCTCCGATCGTACCGAAGAGGAGCCCGATCACCGCGCCGGCACCGAGCGCACCGACGATCGCCGGCCACGGCTCCCGCTCGAAGAGATCGAGATCGGTCAGGTAGAGGAGCGTCAGCACCGGCACCAGGAAAACGCTCAGGAGAATGGCGATACCGGCGTTGTTGAGCAGCAACGCCACCAGCACCGCCAGCGCCACGATCCCGGCCAGACGCCGGTAATCGGCCAGCGGACGGCGTCCGCGCCGTTCAAGGGCATCGTGAATCGGATCGCCCTCGGCGCCACCGATCGAGACCGCCTTCGCCAGGCTGCCGCCAATCCGGCGGGTGCGTTCGAGCGCGGGGAAGGATCGCCCCTCCTCTTCCTCCTGATAGGGCACGATCGAATCGAGCACCTCGCCGTCGACGACCTCCAGATCGCCGTCATAGTCCGGGTCGTACCCGTCATCGGCACTATCGGCGGGCGGTTCGTCGGTCGCGGGATCGAGGTCGGGCTCGGTATCGTCGACGGCATTGGAGTCTTGCGGATCGATCGCCGCTTCCGCGTCGTCGGCGAACTCTTCGTCGGCGATCGGCATCGGCGGGTCCGCCGGGGTTGTGGTTGCTGGACGCTTCTGCCAATCGTCACTGACCGGCTGCCGCGCCAGGGCCCGGCCGCAGTTCGCGCAGAAGATGCCTTTGGGGGTCAATTCGCCGCAGTGCGGGCAAGTAACGATCTCCGGACCGCTCTCAGTCCTGGTGACGTCGTCGCTCATCCTGAACCCGATCGCTAGTTCATCGGCTGCGTGGTCCGCAATCGGCGATCCCACGCGTCATTCCGACGAAGCCTACGCCGATCCGCCGCGCGCGTCGATAACCCGGCGCATAGCGATGGCGCGAATGTGGGGCCTATTGCACCACAACCGGCGGGATCGGCGCACCGGCCGGACGCCGCCAGAGCAGGCGGGTGTGCCAGGTTTGCCAGTTCATCACCGGGGTGAATCCGAGCAGATCGGGCCGGGCGAGAATCAGATCCTGCGGGAAGCCAAGCCAGAGCCCGAAGAGATCGTCGTTGACCACCGCCTGAAGCTCCTGGACCGAAGTGACGAGGCTATCGAGCGAGAGCGCATTGAGCGACGCCCGGATCGCGCTGTCGGCCGTGGCATTGCTGTAGCCACCCGGGTTCCAGCCTTGGGGATTGACGCGGATATCCCAGTTCGACCCGTAAAGATCGAAATCGGTGAACCCGGGGTAGGTTTGGTAGCTGAAGGCGATCAGGTCGAAATCGTGCCCGCGAATCCAGCGCTCGTTGAACGCCTCGTCACCGAGTTCCTCCACCCGCAGCGTCACGCCAAGTTGGGCGAAGTCATCGCTGATCATGCGCAGTGCCGACCGCATCTCGAACCGGGAGTCGATCCGCGTGATCACGCTGACCGAGAAGGGATTGCCATCCGGATCGAGCGTGGTGCCATTCGATTGCCGGCTGAATCCCGATTCGTTCAGCAATTCGCGCGCGGTGCGGCGACTGAGCGCCGGGTTGACCTGATCGGAATCGCGCAACCAGGGCTGCGGGAAGGTGCCGGCCGCCTGGTGGTCGATCAGCCCCAGGAAGACCTGCTCG
>JADLGF010000186.1 GCA_020849415.1 Thermomicrobiales bacterium | reverse complement strand
GTGATGAGCGGGATGAGCGCGTTGCGGGCGGCGTGACTCATGATGACCACCCACTCGCCGAGTCCCTTGGCGCGGGCGACGCGCACGTAATCCATACGAATGACCTCGAGCATGCTCGAGCGGACGTAGCGGATCAAGGGCGCGGCGTTGGCGAGGCCGAGCACCGTTGCCGGCAGGATCAGGTGGTGCAGGTAGTTGCCGAACGATGGCTCCTGGCCGAGCGTTCGCATGTTCGCCACTGGTAACCAGCCGAGTTTGAGGGCAAATACATAAATGCCTCCCAACGCCAGAAAGAACGATGGTATCGATATCGCGGCGAATCCAAAGATGGTTACCACGTAATCGATGAACGAATACTGCTTGAGCGCGGAGATGATGCCGACCGGTATGGCGATCATCAGGCTGATGACCTGCACCGTGATCATCAGGTAGAGGGTCGGCCACACGCGCGCGGAGATTTTTTCAAGCACCGGCAGGCGATCGAAGGTAGAGAAGCCGAAATTCCCCTGTACCAATTGCGTGATCCAGCGCACGTACCGCACCGGCAACGGCGCGTCGAGGCCGAGCCGCGCACGCTGCATCTCGTACCACTCCGGTCCGAGCTGGGCGGCCATTTCGGGGTCGATCAGGGCCGCAACCGGATCGCCGGGAGCGAGATTGACCATTACAAAGGTGAAAATCGAAATGCCGACGAGAATCGGCAGCGAGATCGCCAATCGGCGCAGAAGATATTTACTCATCCGTTTCCTCGCAAACTGTTCCCCGGCGCTTTGCAACGCCGGGGAGCACGCGCCTGGGCGCGATCGATGCCGTGGGCAACGCGCTGGATACGTTGCCTGCTAGTAAACGACCACGCGAGCGCCGGTCATTTCGCCCATGAGCTCGCGTGAATTCATCGGAATCGCCTCGATTGCGTCGAAATCGAGATCGACCCCAAGGCCGGGCGCAGTCGGAAGTGCAATGTGCCCATCCACTACCTGCAAAGGTTCCTTGACGATTGTATGCGCAACGTCGTTGCGCGTGTGCACCGATTCCGTAATCAGGAAGTTCGAGCAGCCTGCCGCGAAGTGGACGGTGGCCGCCAGACAGACCGGACCATTCGGATTGTGCGGCGCGATCATCACCCCGGTCGGCTCCGCCATTGCAGCGATCTTGCGGGTTTCGAGAATGCCGCCCGAGTGGCAGAGATCGGGCTGGAAGACATCGGCGAGATTGTTCTTGAGCAGGTTCCAGAAGCCCCAGCGGGTGAAGCCGCGCTCACCGGTGGCGATGGTGAGATTGGTGCGGCTGCGCACCTTGGCCAGCGCCTCCTCATCGTCCGAGAGCACCGGTTCTTCCAGGAAGAGCGGATTGTAGGGCTCGATGACATTGGCGATCTGGATGGCGGCCGGCGGATTGAACCGCCAGTGGCCGTCGACCGCGATCCCGCAATCCGGCACGGCCTTGCGCAGTTCCTGCATGCACTGATCGAGGGTGCGAAGTTCCGCAAGCGTGACATTGAAGTAGCTCGTGAAGGGATCGATCTTGAAATCGCGGTAGCCGTAGGTTTCGAAGGCGTACCGGGCGGCTTCGCCGAGTTCCTCGGGGGTTTCGTACGGTCCGGGCCAGGTGTAGGCGCGCACGCGATCGCGCACGGCGCCGCCCATGAGTTTGTAGACGGGAACGTTGTAGTACTTACCGGAGATATCCCAAAGGGCATGTTCGAGTCCGCTCATGGCGCTGAACAGCGCGGCGCCTTTCCAGGGCGCGTAGCGATTCATGGTGGTCCAGAGCAGATCGATTTCGAGCGGATCGCGACCGATCAGGATGCGGCTGCACTCCTTGATCGCGCCGAGCACGGAGTGCTCCTTGCTCTCAAGCGTGCTTTCACCGACCCCGTAAATGCCTTCATCGGTCTCGATCTTGACAAAGACGTAATTGGAGGAGTGCGCCTCCATGGCGTACGACTTGATGTCGGTGATCTTCACGGATGTCCCCGCTCTTGAGAGCGGCCGGTGCTGCGCTTTCGCGCGGCACCGGCCGCCAATTCCTCAGGTTGTCAGCAATTCGAGGCTTATTCCTCGACGTGCCATTCGTGAGCGCTCGAAATCAGGCGGCCCGGGTGTCCCGGAGGCACGAAGTTCTTGACGCGGTTGTTGATGCCGTAGATCGCGTAGAGGCGGAAGAGATAAACCCAAACCGCTTCCTCGTTGACGATCTGCGCGATCTCCTTGTAGACCGTCTTGCGCTCTTCGACATCGGTGGTTGCGCGGCCGGCGAGGAAGAGTTCATCGACGCGCGCATTCGAGAAGTGCGAGTAATTGGCGCCAAACGGCACTTTCGAACCGGTATCGAAGTAGCGGGCCGCGACGTTCGGATCGGAACCCATCACGCCGCCGCTGCCGAGCAGGATGTCGAAGTCGCCGGTCGCGCTGCCGTCGGCGGGCGCTCCCGAGATGATCCGGTTGGTGTACTCCACGACATCGACCTGGACCAGTTCGATGTTGATGCCGATGTCAGCGTACTGCTGCTGAATGATGTTGTGGAGCGATTCGTTGAACGGATCGCCCGGGATGTAGTGCATCTGGGGCGCGAAATTGCCCGATGCCCAATCGGCTTCGGCAATGAGTTCGCGGGCCTTGTCCGGATCGTACGCGTAGGGATTGAGGTGATCGAAATCGCCCTCTGCCCATTCCCATCCGAAGAAGGGCGCGTTCAGGATCTCGGCGTAGCCGCGGAAGACCTCTTCGGCGATCGACTGGCGATCGAGTCCGTAAAGCAACGCCTGGCGGACGCGCTTGTCCGCGAAGACGGGGCGCGATGCGTTGGGAACGATGAACATCGACATGACCGAGGGTTCGGCCGTGAGGGTGAGCGCCGGATTCGCGGTGACGAGTTCCATATCCGGAATGGTGACCGAGAGGATATCGATCTCGCCGCTCTGGAGCTGCGACATGGCCGTGACGGACTGCGGCAGGATGTTGAGCAGCAGCTGATCGATGT
>JADLGF010000185.1 GCA_020849415.1 Thermomicrobiales bacterium | reverse complement strand
GAAGGGGTCGATATCTCGCTCGGCGGCGTCGCGGCCGATCAGTCGGAAGCGTTCGGCGGCATGGCGATCGCGATGCTCCTCGCCATCGCCCTCGTCTACCTCGTCATGGTCATGAGCTTCGGCTCGCTCTCGACCCCGTTCGTGATCCTCTTCAGCCTGCCGCTCGCCCTGATCGGCGTGCTCGGCGCCCTGGCGATCACCGGCAAGACCCTCGGCCTGCCGGCCCTGATCGGCGTGCTGATGTTGATCGGCATCGTGGTCACGAACGCGATCGTGCTGCTCGAATACGTCATCGAGCTCCGCCACAACGGCAAGTCGCTCGATGAAGCGATCATCGAGGGCGGCAAGGTCCGCCTCCGCCCGATCCTGATGACGGCCATCGCCACCATCCTGGCGCTGACCCCGCTCGCCGCCAGCACCGAGAGCGGCGCGATCATCGCCGCCGATCTCGCGGTCGTCGTTATCGGCGGCCTCCTGACCTCGACGCTGCTGACCCTGCTCGTCGTTCCGGCCGCATACCGGATCGTCGGCGGCTGGCACGAGCGCCGTGAACAGCGCGCGCACGAGAAGGAAGCCGCCGCTCACGCGGAGACCGGAGCTTGACCCCCGACGCAAACAACAACCAAGCCGCTCGACCGGAACTGGTCGAGCGGCTCGAACGGGCCATCGAAGTCGCGGCGCAATCGATGCGCCGCGACTTCCTGGAAATGGTCAGGCCGTACGAATTGACGATGACGCAATTTGCCGTGCTCTTCACGCTGCGCGAACGGCGCGAACCGGCGAAGATCAGCGAACTCGGCGAAGCGACCCTCACCCCCGCCAGTTCCATGACCCACACGATCGACCGGCTCGAGCACCGCGGGTACATCGAACGATCGGGCGATGCCCACGACCGCCGGGCGATTCTCGTCTCCCTGACCTCAGCCGGCCTGCAGCTCGTCGATGAGATCGAGCGCGCCCACAGTCAGTACTTCAAGGAACGCAGCGCCGGCTTCACCGACGACGAACTCACTCTCCTGATCGACCTCTTCGAACGGATGCAGTGATTTCGGTTCCGGGTTCCTGGTTCCGGGTTCCGCGTGACCGGGCTTCGGCTGGATCGGGTGGTGGTTGGTCTCACAGGGTTAAGACCCCGTTCTAAATCAGACGAAAACCCCTTCGGGGTTGTGGATTGGCTGGTTTTGCACCACGCAATCCACAACCCCGAAGGGGTTTTCGTCTAACTTAGCCTATGGTTTTGAACCATAGGCGATCCGGATCCCAAAGCTTCCCCGATCGCCGAACCCCGTGCGCGGAACCCGGAACCAGGTACTCGAAACCCGCTTTACCCCTTCGTATAGGTCCCGTTCTCCATAAAGAGTTCGCCGTCGACGAACACCTTCCCGCCCTGGCGGAGATCACAGATCATGTCCCAGTGGATCGCCGAGACGTTCTTGCTGCCGCTGCCCGGATAACCGGAGCCGCAGGCCATGTGAATCGTGCCGCCGATCTTCTCGTCGAACAGGATGTTCTTGCTGAAATCCTGGATGTCGAAGTTGGTGCCGAAGGCGAACTCGCCCAATCGCCGAGCGCCCGGATCGGTGTCGAGCGTTTGAATCAGGAATGCTTCCTCGCTGGCGGCACTGGCATCGGTCACCACCCCATCCACGAATTTCAGCCAGATATCGGTGATCTCCCGCCCGTACGCCACCACCGGGAAACTGAACCGGATGTGACCGTTGACCGCGTCCTCGACCGGGCCGGTGAAGATCTCCCCGTCCGGGAAGTTCTTGGTACCGTCACAGTTTTCCCAGACGCGCCCCTCGACCCCGACCTTCAGATCGGTGTCCGGACCGATGACGTGGATTTCCTTCTTCCCGGTCAACCAGTCGACCAGCTTCTGTTGCTTCGCCCCGACGGCCCGCCAGGCCGCCACCGGATCGGCTTCGTTCAGCTTGCAGGCGGCGTAGACGAACTCGGCGTAAGCGTCGGTCGACATCCCCGCATCCTGCGCGTAGGCATCGGTCGGGTAAAGCGTCAGGGTCCAGCGCAGCTTGCCGTTAGCTTCTCGCTCCATGAACGACTGGAAGAGTCCGGAGCGGGCGCGCGACCAGGTCGCCTGCCGGCTCGGATCGATCCCGGTCAGGTCGCGGGTATTGCGCTCCGCCATCACCTGGATCGTGATATCGGCCTGCTCGCGCATGAAGCGCTCCGTCGGCAGCAACGTCTCGAGCTGCGCATCGCTCCCAAGTACGAAGAGATCGCGGCGCAAGCCGGGCAGGATCGGCAGCATGACCGGCACGCCGCCCGCCCGCAGCGTTTCCTGATAGAGGGCGCGCAGCAGCGGCTCCGCCGCGACATCGCCCTGAATCGCCACCATCTGCCCCGGCTCCACATTCACCGAGTAGCGCACAAGCACTTCGGCCCAGCCTTGAATCCGTGGGTCGCTCATCGCGTATCCTTTCTGGTAATCGATCGTAATGCCGCCCGGGTTATACCATTTACCAGACCACCCGGCCGAAATCCGAGGAGCTCACCCGTTCGATGACCGCCGACGACCAGATTCGCATGCCGATACTCCTGCAGCTCGCCGAAACGGCCATGGGCGATCTCGAGTTCCGCGCCGTCGCCCGGAATGACATCGAGGCGGCCCTCACGCAATTCGGGTTCGATCTCAATCCGCGCGAACTGGCGCTGGTGCTGAAATTTCGCCAGGCGCTCGAGGAAGCCGGCATCGATCTCTCGCTGACCGAGCAGCTTTCGGCGGAAGACCTCGATCTCCTGCGCGGCATCGGCGAAGGCATGATCGCCTCCGATTCCTCCGGGTATTAGAAGAGACTCCCCTGCTCCGGGTCGCGATCGAGTTCGACCGGTTCGATCAGGGATGGGTCGTTGTTCCGGGCATTGTTCACCCGGGTCGACACCGGGAATAGTTCCATCCGTTCAGCGGGAAACGGATCGAGCAACGGAAGCACCGCATCGGCCACATCGACGTCCTGAGCCAGCCACAACTCTTCCTCGCCTCGATCCAGAATCACCGGCATCCGATGGTGTATCGGCGCGATAATGGCGTTCGCTGCGGTGGTGATGATCGTGAACGAACCCGCCACCTCGTCCGGCGCTCCATCGGGCACGATGTCATCCCAAAGGCCGGCGAAGGTCACAATCGGTTCATCCTTCACCCGGATCAGGTAGGGCTGCTTCCGCTTGCCATCACCCTGCGCTTGCCATTCATAGAACCCGGATGCCGGCACAAGGCAGCGCTGGCGCGGGAGCAGATTCCGGAACATCGGTTTGTCGCTCACCGTCTCGGCCCGGGCGTTGGTCATCGGCGGCAGCGGCTTCTTGCTCTTCCACGGTGGGAGCAATCCCCATGACATCAACCGCACGCGGCGTTCATCGGGCCCGACTTCGACCACCACCGGCAGGTACTGCGATGGCGCCGCGTTGAAAAACGCGAAGAGCGAGAAGTCGAAGTCGGTCACCTTGATTCGTTCCGAGAGATCAGCTGGATCCTGCAGAATGTACCGATTGCACATGGCGCCTCCCTTGATGAACGGTGCGATCCGTCACGATCGCACCTGTCCACTGCTATAGTACCGAACATTCGTTCGTGCCATCCGGGAACAGATGATGCGCTTGATCAGAAATGGACTCATCCTGCTCGGGACACTCGCCGTCCTGGCGATCATGTTGGTCATCATCCTCGGCGACGCGATCGACCGAGACCGTGATCGTTCGCTCGGTTCATCCGTTTCGACCGTCGATCCGACCCCCACCGTCACCCGGCTCGATCCGAATACGGCGCTCACCCGGGGTGTGGTCGAACGAGTCTCCGATGGTGACACCGTGCGCGTGCGCATCGGAAACACCGTCGAGACCGTGCGTCTCGTCGGCATCGACGCGCCGGAGCTCAACGGCGACGCCGCGGCCGATTGCCTTGCCGAGGACGCGCGCGACTACCTGACGCGGCTCGTGAATGGCAAAACCGTCTATCTGGAGCGGGATGTCAGCGACCGCGATCAATACGGCCGCCTCCTGCGCTACCTCTGGCTCCCGAAGGACGAAGGGCACCTGCTGGTCAATCAGATGATCGTCGGCCGGGGGCTGGCGGTCGCCCGCATCTACGGCGACGATGACTGGTACGCCGACCGCCTGGCCGCCGCGGAGCTCGATGCCCTCCGCCAGCAACGCGGCCTCTGGGGCGAGTGTGTCACCGCCGAGTACCGGGGCGTTGCCGGGGCGCCAGCGCACTGGAACGGACGCGGCGATCTCGATTGCGGCGATTTCTCGACCCGCGCCAACGCCCAGGCCTTCTACGCCGCCCAGGGCGGACCGCGCAGCGATCCGCACAACCTCGATATCGATCGCGACGGGCGGGTCTGTGTCGGCCGCCGCCCGAGCGAACCCTCCGGTTGAGGCGCTACCAGTGTTGCGAAGCGAACCAGCCCCGGGCGGCATCGAGATCGCCCTTCGCCAGTCCGTGTCCGCCCGGTTGCCAGCGAATCTCGACCGCCGCGCCGCAGCGCGTCAACAGCGCGCCAAGTTCCTGGCTGTTCTCGGCTGAGACGAGCGGATCCTGCGTGCCGGCGCTGATCAACACCTGCGTTCCAGCGAGGTCAGGTAGCGGCTCGGGAACGAATGGTGTCATCGGCCGGAGCAGGATCGCCCCGGCCAGCAATCCGGGGTGGCTCAACAGCAGGCTCCCGGCCATATTCGCGCCGTTTGAAAACCCGATCGCCACGATCGGCTGCCCGGCGATGCCCCGCGCTTCGAGCGTCGTCCTGGTCCACTCGGCGAGTTCGTCAGTTCTGGCGTGAAGATCTTCCATATCGAAGACCCCTTCGGCGAGCCGCCGAAAATAGCGCGGCATCCCGTTCTCGAGCACCCGCCCGCGCGGGCTCAGGATCGTCGCGCCCGGCGCGATCGATTGCCCGATCGGCACCAGGTCTCGTTCCGTTCCACCGGTGCCGTGCAGAAGCAACAGGGTTGGCGCATCGCCCGGCTCGAAAAAGTGAATGAACCCGTCTTCCATGCCATCCCTCCATCTTGCAGTCGCAGCACATTCCTGCGCCGGCGGCCCGAACACCAGTGCGGACTACGCAACTGTCGATTGACCGGTACCATCGCACAGAGAACCATGGAACAAGGTAACCACAGGAGGACAACGAGCGTGGCCAGACACACCATCGTACCGGAGGGGATGGTTCAACCGATCGCCCCCTATTCCTGGGCGACCCGCGCCGGCAACCTGATCTTCGTTTCGGGTCAGGCGGCACTCGCTCCCGACGGCTCGATCGTCGGGCCCGGCGACATTCGCAAGCAGACCGAACAAACACTGGAGAATATTCGCATCACGCTCGAAGCGGCCGGCGCCACGTTTGATGATGTCGTCAGGACCACCGTCTGGATCACGGATATTGCCGAATATGCCGGTATGAACGAGGTCTACGCTCGCTATTTCCCGGAGGGACCGCCCGCCCGCGCCACGCTGGTCTCCGGCCTCGTCAAGGAGGGCTTGCTCGTCGAGATCGACGCCATCGCCGCCCTCGAACCCGACCCCGCCCAACCGTGACCGATCGTTTCCGGCTCGACGGTCGGGTCGCCCTCGTCAACGGCGCCAGTCGCGGCATCGGCCGGGCCATTGCGCTCGGCCTCGCCGAAGCCGGCGCGACAGTGGCGCTCGCAGCGCGGTCGGAAGCGCATCTGCATGAAGTCGCCCGTGAGATCGGCGGCGACACCTTCGTGATCCCGGCCGATCTACGCGATCCTGATCAGGCGCGCGAAATGGTCGCCGGCACGATCGAACGGTTCGGGCAGGTCGATATCCTCGTCAACGCCGCCGGCGCGGCCCTGCGCGCGCCGGCGGAAACAACCCACGAAGCCGACATCGCCGAAATCTTCGCCAGCAATTTCAACGGCATCGCGGTTGCGTGTGCCGCCGCCGGCCGGCATTTCATCGAGCGGCGTTCGGGCCGGATCATCAATATCGCCTCGCTCGCGAGTTTCCGGGGGGTGCCGGGGCGAGCACTCTACGGGGCCACCAAGGGCGCCATCGCGCAATTGACGCGTACCCTCGCCGTCGAATGGGGCGCCCACAATGTCGGTGTCAACGCCATCGCTCCCGGCTGGATCGCCACCGATTTCACGCGCGAGGTCCTCGCCCAGCCGGAGGTGCGAGAGCGAGTACTCGATCGCACGCCGTTGAAACGGATCGGCGATCCGGACGATATCGTCGGGCTGGCCGTTTTCCTCGCCTCCCCCGCCGCCGCCTTCATCACCGGCCAGGTCATCTGCTGCGACGGCGGCTACAGCGCCGGCTGATCTTCGTCCGATTGACTCTCATACACGCCTGTTGCGTTGGCCGTTGCGGGGTTGCGGACCTTGTATCCGCAACCCTGCAACCCGGGATTGAGCTCAGCGAACAAATACACTCACCAGCAATGAAAAACGGTCCGGGATCGGCGATGATCGCCGAACCCGGACCGTTCGCTTTCACGCTGTTAGGCTAGTCCTGCACCCAGGCTTCCTTCAGCGACATTCCGATGTCGCCGTGGAACGGCACCGTCAGGCCCTGGACGCGCTTGTTGGTCGCCCAGAAGACGTTCGCCTGCACCAGGGTAACGTGCACCGCTTCCTCGGCCAGGATGATCTGCACGTTCTTGTAGATCTCCTTGCGCGCCGCCTCGTCCGCCGTCTGCAGACCGGCCGCGATCAGATCGAAGAGTTCCTGGTTCTCCCAGCCCCCTTCGAACCAGTTCGCGAAGATTGCGGCATTCGGCGAGAACTCATTGACGAAACCGCTGATGTCGCCGCGGAAGCCGCGTTGCGTCAGCTGCCAATCGAAGTTCCCCTCGCCGTTGTTAGCCGCGAAGACCGGGAACTCGAGCGGCTCGACGGTCACGTTGATGCCAATCGCCGCCAGGTGCTCGGCCACCACCAGGCCGGCGGCGGTGATATCGGGCCAGTTGATCACCTGCATCGTCACGTCGAAGCCATCGGCGTAACCACCCTCGGCCAGCAACGCTTTCGCCTTCTCGACATCGTACGCGAGGTAGTTGTTGCGCAACTCCTCGACCGGCAGCGGCCAATCGCCATACCCCGTCGGCACGTTGCCCGAGTACTCCGCCTCACCGGCGTAGACCTTGTCGATGATGTCCTGCCGGTTGATGGCGTGCTGAACCGCCTGCCGGACCTGCTTGTTCGCCCACGGCTTCGATGGATCCTTGATCACCATCTGAATCTCGCGGTGGTTCGCCTGGAGGCCGGAGTGCACGGTCAGTTCCGCGTCCTCCTGCAGGCTGAAAGCGATGTCGGCCGGGAAGGCCGCACCGTCGATTTCGCCCGAGCGCAGTGCCGCCACCCGCGATTGCGGATCGGGCAGGTAGGCGAAGCCGATCTGGTCGAGCGGCGCCGGATCGCCCCAGTACTCTTCGTTGCGCACCAGCGTGGCGTAGGAATTCGTTTCGAATTCGGTCAGCTTGAAGGCGCCGGTGCCGTTCGCCTCGGCCAGTACGTTGATCTCATCGTTCATACCGACCGGCATGATGTTCGAGTAGCGCGTCCAGGTCAGGAAGCCGGTCAGCGACGGATCGGGCTCGCGCAGTTTGAACTCGACGGTCAGCGGATCGATCGCCGTCACCGATTCGATCTTCGGGTAGAACGAGAAGCTCTGTCCCGGCGGCGGCGGATTGCGGTGAATGACATCGATCGACCAGACAACGTCGTCCGCCGTCATCGGCCGGCCGTCGTGAAAGGTCACTCCCTCCCGCAGGTGGAAGATGTAGGTGGTGTCATCGACCACCTCGTATGAGGTGGAGAGTCCTGGCACCGGCAGGAGTTGGCTGTCCCATTCGATCAACGAGTCGTAGGTGAGCGTGTGCGTCACCGGCTGGCCGATCGAGCCGTATGGCAGGGTGTCGGTCAGCGTTTCGACCGCCCATGTCAGGGAGCCGCCGCTGACCGGCGTCGCGCTCTCCTGGGCCTGGGTGAGCCGCGGAGCCGCGACGCTACCGAGCGCCACGCCGGCCGCGGCGGCGGCGCCGGTTTGTTTCAGGAGTGAACGGCGCGACAGGCGGGAGGCGTTATCAGTTCGCGTTGGATCGTCCATGCTCTGCTCCTCTGAACTACCGTCCGATCCCGGCCGCGGGAAAGCCCGCACCGATTCCGAACGAGACCACGAGCGCTCTCGACGCAACGTCGGCGAGCGTTAACCTGGGTGTGCCCATTCATCATACAACCGGTCCGCTCCCGTCAACGCCGTCGTTGCACATGGCGCACTCAACCGGCATTCGGCCCGCTTCTCCGATCAGGCTGCGTTATGATCAACATCATCGTGAGTCACCATTCGATCTCGGCTGACGCTCGTTCGCGCTCATCACTGCGAGGAGTGAATCAATGTCGGACCATCCCGCCACCGGCAACGCGGAGCGATCGCCCGATCCCGTGCAATCGGTCGCCCGCGCGCTCGAACTGCTCGACGTGCTCCATCAGCGCGACGTCGCCACGATCGCCGAACTCGCCGCCCTGCAGGGCGTTCACCGCGCCACCACGCTCCGCCTGCTCCAGACCCTCGAACGTTTCGGCTACGTGACCAGGGGCGAAACGCGCGGGGAATTCCGGCTCGGGCTGAAAACCTTCGAACTCGGGTGCGCGTTCGAGGATCGCTCCGATCTGTTGAAAGCCGCCCGCCCGATGATGCGCCACCTCGCCTCGAAAACCGGCGAAACGATCGATCTCGGGCTCTGCCTGCACGATGAAACCCTGCTGCTCGAATCGATCGCGCTCCGGCCCGGCGCGCGCGTCGGCAGTCAGGTCGGCAAGCGACACGCCGCCACCTGCACCACCACCGGCAAGATTCATCTCGCCATGCTCCCGCGGGAGGAGGTCGCGAGCATCCTCTCCCGCCACGGTTTGCCGAAGCTCGGACCGAAGAGCATCACCGATCCCGGCCGCTTCCTCACGGAACTCGATCGGGTGCGCGCCAACGGCTACGCGGTCAATGATGAGGAGACCGACGCCAACGTCCGCTTCGTCGGCGTGCCGATCGAACTCCCCGGCGCCCGCGCCACCTCGAGCCTCATCCTCGGCGCGCCCGCCGACCGGCTCACCAACGCCGCCATCCCGGGCGTGGTCCGCATCCTGCGTGAGGCGGCTGCCCACATCGCCGACGTTGCGTGATGCGCAATCGTCCGATTGACGCTCCAGCCCTGCGGACGGACGATCGCGAGAGCCGCGCCCGCTGACCGCGCGGTAATTCGGCGCACGACGGAGAGTTCGCGATGGTTCCCCGAATCGGTTTCATCGGCTGCGGCAGTTTTGCCTCGACCTGCATCTACCCATCGCTCCAGATCGCCAACAGCGGACCCGAGCCGATCTGCGAACTCGTCGCCTGCTGCGATCTCTACCCGGCGCTCGCCGAACATGCCCAAAAACGCTTCGGTTTCCAGCGCGCCTACACCGATCACAAGGAGATGCTCGCGAAGGAAGCGCTCGACGCCGTCTTCATCGTCATGCACCCGAAGTTGATGCCGTCGCTGGCCATCGAGGTGATGCAAGCGGGCGCAAACGCCTACGTCGAAAAACCGCCCGCCCAAACCCTGGCCGAGGTCCGCGAGATGCAGCGCGTCTCCCGGGAAACCGGCAAATTCTGCCAGGTCGGCTTCATGAAGCGTTTTTCGGAGCCGTACGTGCGCGCCAAGGCGGTCACCGAACGACCCGGCTTCGGCGAGCCGAGCGTCTACGAATCGCGCAAGGCGCGGCTCCAGCCCTATCCGCCCGTCTACGACTACCTCAACGATTTCGTCTGTCATCACATCGATCTCACCCGCTACTTCATGGGCGATGTCGAGTACGTCTACGCCGAATTCCTCAGCCGCACGCACGATCCGGAGGGTCATAACGCCAAAATCCTGGCGATGGCCGATGTCTACACCAACTGGGCGAAGCTGCTCGAAGAGAACCCGCACGTGCCCCAATCGGACGGCTACCTGATCACCATGCGCTTCACCAGCGGCAATATCGGCGTGCACAACGCCAACACGCTCGAGGTGAACAGCAACTTGCTCGAACGGGTGATCATCACCGGAGAAGGCGGCGTCGTTGCGGCCGAGGATTGGCGCTACGTGAAGGGCTACATCCGCGACCAGGACCCGATCTACTGGGAACCGCTGCTGATCGACACCGACATGCAGTTCAAACTCCACCACGCCGGGTACGTCGGCGAGGTCACCGAATTCGTCGCCGCCACGAATGAGGGCCGGCCGACGAATGCCGCCTCGATCGATGATGGCGTCGCCTGCCTCGAAGTCATCGCGGCGGTGCGAAAATCGATCGAAGAGGGCCGGCGCGTCCACATCGCCGAGGTCGAATCCGCCTGAGCAGAACGGGAGTTTCCATGCCGATCAGTCGCGGCGCCGTGCTCGACGCCGCCCACCCGAGACACATCGATCTCCGCACCTTCGACCCGGAACGGTTCGGCCCGGACGGAGAAGTGGTGCTACGCACGCTCCTCTGCGGGGTGTGCGGGTCCGATCTCCACCGCTTCAACAATCCGAGCGGCGTCTTTCTGCTCGGCCACGAGATTCTCGGCGTCGTCGAGCAGAATCCGGAGGGCTGGCTCGATGCCACCGGCCGCGTGCTTGAGCCGGGCGATCTGGTCGTGCCCGAAACCCGCATCCCCTGCCACCGCTGCGAGTACTGCCGCGGCGTCGGTTCGCGTCCGGAGAAGCTGCTCGACTACTCCCACTGTCCGCATCAGGTCGGCCTCGGCGGCATCCCGATCGACCAGGCGCCCCTGCTTTCGGGCGGATGGAGCGACTACGTCGAACTCCCGCACGGCGCCATCCTCCACCGTATCGATCCGGCCATGAACCCGAATCTCGCGGTGCTGCTCGAACCCTTCTCGATCGGCATGAAGGCGGCCTGGTTGGCCGCGCCGAATCTCGACGACACCGTCGTCGTGCTCGGCCCCGGCCCCATCGGCCTCCTCACCGTCGTCTCGGCCCGGGAACGGGGCGCCGGCAAGATCATCCTCGCCGGCGCGCGTGGTGATGAGGAACGCCTGGCGCTCGGACTGGAACTCGGCGCCGACGCCACCATCGATGTCACCGACGGCGATCCGCTCGAAGCGGTCAAGCGGCTCAACGGCGGCAAGCTCGCCACGCGCACCATCGATACCACCGGCAACGTGCGCGGCTTCGAGCTCGCCATCGCCCTGCTCCGCCGCGGCGGCGTGATGGTGACGGTCGGTGGCTCCGACCTCGACAAGACCGCCAACGTCAGCCCGAGCGATCTGGTCATGCGCCAGATCGATATCCGCGCATCGCAACTCGGCGCCAACCACTACGAGGGCTGCCTGCAGGTGCTGGCATCGGGACGCTGGCCGCTCGAAAAACTCGTCACCCACCACTTCCCGCTCGATCAGGTTGAGGAAGCGCTGCTGACCTTTGAGCGGCGCGGACCCTGCATCAAGCCGGTCATTACCTTCGAATAAAGGAGCCTCCGGTGGTGAAACGACTCAGCGTCATCGGCCTCGAAACCACGCACGGCTTCATCTTCCCGGCCATGATGAACGGGTACGATCCCGCCGCGCTGCAACGGAATTCGATCGAACTCGTCTGGAGCATTTTCGATACCGGTGGCGCGCCCTCGGTCGAGGGCGTCCGGATCGTCAAGTGCTACGATCCCGACCCCGAGCTTGCCGCCAGAGTCGCCGAAGCCTGCCTGATCGACATCGCCTGTGACGACATCAGCGAAGCCTACGAGGATGTCGACGGTGTCATCGTCGTCTCCGGAGACTCGCGCGTGCACCGCGCCCAGGCGACCCCGGCGCTCGAACGCGGCCTGCCGACCTTCGTCGACAAGCCCTTCACCGCCACCGTCAGCGACGCCGAAGCGCTGATCGCCTGCGCCGAGGCCAACAACGCGCCGATGTTCTGTTCGTCATCGCTCCGCTTCGCTGATCAGACGATCGCCCTGCGCGAACGGCTGCCCGAAACGGTCGGCCAGTCGCTCGCCGCCCACGTCATCGGCACCGGCGAGTACTCGATCTACGCCATCCACTCGCTGGAATTCCTGCTCTCGATCTGGGGCGGTGGCATCAGCCGGCTCGAAAGCGTTGGCGAGGCCGGCTTCGACACCATCATCCTCACCTGGCCCGATGGCCGTCGGGCCGTCTGGCAGGTTTGCGAGGCGATGCACTGGCAATTCCACATCAGCGTCTACGGCACGAACGGCTACGATCAGGCGACCGTGGCGCTCAGCGATCGCTACCACACCTTCTACAAGAACGCACTCGAAATCGCCCGCTTCATGGAGAGTG
>JADLGF010000184.1 GCA_020849415.1 Thermomicrobiales bacterium | reverse complement strand
TTTCGCCGCCAGCCTCGTTGAGGAGTTTTGGCGCGCGCTGGTCATCAATGCCGGGCTTACCTGCCACATTGACCTTTTGCGCGCGCGCAATTCCCATCATGCCGCCGAAGCGATCTTCAAGGCGGGCGCGCTCGCGCTCCGCGACGCCACGCGGCTGACCGGCAACCCCGGTTCCGTCCCATCCACGAAGGGACTCCTGGCATGATTGCCATCATCGATTACGAAGCCGGCAACCTCCGCTCGATCGCCCGCGCGATCGAAGCGGCGGGGGAAAGCTCGATCATCACGGCCGATCCGGCCGATATCCTGGCGGCTGACGCCGTCTGCTTCCCGGGCGATGGCGCTGCCGGATTCGCCATGCGCGCGCTCGATCGCGCCGGACTGATCGATCCGATCCACGAGGTCGTCCGTCGCGGCGTGCCGTTCCTCGGCGTCTGCCTCGGCATGCAACTCCTCTTCGGCTATCAGGAGGAAAACGACACCCACGGGCTCGGCCTCCTCGACGGAGAGGTCCGCCTGATTCGCGGCGCTGAAAAGCTGCCGCACATCGGCTGGAGTGAAACCGTTTTCCAGCGTGGCCTGCCTGGCTTCGACGCCGGCACCGCCGATTACTTCTACTTCGTGCACTCGTACGTGGCGCAGCCGGCCAATCCGGAAAATGTGGTGGGGGTCACGACCTACGGCGAGCCATTCGCCAGCATCGTCGCCCGCGATAACGTCTGGGGCACGCAGTTTCACCCTGAAAAAAGCGGCGTGCGTGGGCTCGCGCTTGTCAATTCCTGGATCGAATTCGTCCGGGCGTCCAGACTGACGGAGGTGGCGGCGCGATGATCATCTACCCGGCCATCGATCTGCGTGGCGGTAAAACCGTTCGCCTCTTCCAGGGTGACTACGCTCAGGAAACAGTCTTCGATATCGATCCTGCCGAAGCGGCGATCCGCTGGGAAGAGGCGGGCGCGCGCTGGATTCACATCGTCGATCTCGACGCCGCCAAAGCTGGTCACCCGGTCAATCTGGAGGTTATCGCCCGCATTCGCGACGCGGTCGACGTGCAGATTCAGCTCGGCGGCGGCATTCGCACCTTCCAGCACATCGCCGAGACGCTCGATCGTGGCGTCAATCGCGTCATCCTTGGCACGGTCGCGCTCCGTGATCGCGCCCTGGTCGAACGGGCGGCCCAACGCTGGGGCGACGCCATCGCCGTCAGTCTCGACGCCCGCGATGGCAAGCTCGCCGCCAGCGGCTGGACCGAGCAGACCGAACGCGATGCCCTCGATCTGGCCAAAGACATGAACCGGGCCGGCGTGAGTCGCTTCATCTACACCGATATCAATCGGGACGGCACGCACGAAGGCCCGAACGTCGATGCCATCAGCGAACTCGTCAAAGCCGTCAGGGCCCGCGTGACGTCGGCCGGCGGCATCGGCTCGATCGCCGACGTCGAAGCGATCGCTCAATCAGGCGCGCATGGTGCGATCATCGGCCGCGCACTGTACGACGGCCGGATCAAGCTGCGCGAGGCGATCAACGCCGCGGGGAGTCAGTCATGACCTCCACCGCCACCTCGACCCTGACGCGCCGGATCATCCCCTGCCTCGATGTGACCAACGGCCGCGTCGTGAAGGGGGTCGAATTCGTCGACTTGCGCGATGCCGGCGATCCCGTCGAGCTCGCCCGCTTCTACAACGACGAAGGCGCCGACGAGCTGACCTTCCTCGATATCACCGCCAGTTCTGACAGCCGCGACACCATGATCGAAGTCGTGCAGCGCACCGCCGATCAGGTTTTCATCCCGCTCACCGTCGGCGGCGGCATTCGTACGACCGACGACATGAAGCAGATCCTCCGCGCCGGGGCCGACAAGGTGTCGCTCAACACCGCCGCCATCGCCCGCCCGGAGTTGATCACCGAGGGCGCCGATATCTTCGGCCGTCAGTGCATCGTCGTCGCCATCGATGCGCGTCGCCATGAGGACGGCAGCGGCTGGGGCGTTTACACGCACGGTGGGCGTCGCCCGGCCGGGCTCGATGCCGTCGCCTGGGCCGCCAGAGCCGCCGAACTCGGCGCCGGCGAGCTGCTCGTCACCTCCATGGATCGCGACGGCACCAAAGAGGGGTACGATCTCGAACTCCTCGAAGCGATCGGCCGGGCTGTTTCCGTACCGGTGATCGCCTCCGGCGGCGCCGGCACGCTCGATCACATGGTCGAGGCACTCCAGCCAGGCCGGGCTGACGCCGTGCTCGCCGCCTCGATCTTCCACTTCGGCGAATTTCGCATCAGCGACGCTCGCCGCCACCTGCGCGCCGCCGGCCTGCCGATGCGGCCGGTGCCGGGCCAGGACGCCTGATGAGCCCCGCCGATCGTTTCGACTGGGACGCCTGGCCGCTGATCCCGGCGGTCGTGCAAAACCCCGTCACCAATCAGGTCCTGATGGTCGGCTTCATGAACCGGGAGGCGCTGGAACGCAGCGTCTCCACCGGTCATGTCACCTTCTACAGCCGCAGTC
>JADLGF010000183.1 GCA_020849415.1 Thermomicrobiales bacterium | reverse complement strand
GGCCCGGTCGGTGCCTCTGATCAGACTTCCATCACCATGGGCAGGATCATCGGGCGGCGGCGGGTTTCGCGGTGGAAGAAGGTCGAGGCCGTGTCGCGCAACTGGCGGCTGAGGTAGTTCCAGTCGGCGGTGGCGTAATGGCTGCCGTCGCCGATCGAATCGCGCAGGTGCTCCTTGGCGCGCTCGATCAGATCGGCCGATTCCTTGGCGTGCACGAAGCCGCGGGTGGCGATTTCCGGACCGGCGACAATCTGCCCGGTGTCGCGATCGACGACCACGATCACCATCAGGATCCCCTCCTGGGCCAAGGCGCGGCGATCACGCACCACGACATCCCCGACCGCGCCAACCGTGATGCCATCGACGTAGACATACCCGGCATCGACCTTGTCGCCCGTCTTGACATCATCAGCGGTGATTTCGATAGCGCGGCCGATCGCGGCGATGTGAATCTGCTCGTGTTCGAAACCCTGCTCCAACGCCATGTCCCTGTAGAGCGCGGTGTGACGCGCTTCGCCATGAAATGGCACGACGTCGCGCGGCATCAGCGTAGTCAGCATCGTCGCCAGTTCGCCGGCGCTGCCGTGGCCCGACACATGGACGCGCGCCCGCTGCCCGTAGATCACCTCCGCGCCCCGTTCGAAGAGCTGATTGATGATCCGGTGGACCGAGGTTTCGTTGCCCGGGATTGGCGTCGCCGAGACGATCACGGTGTCGCCGGGGCCGATCTCGACATCGCGATGATCGCCGTTGGCGATGCGGCTGAGCACCGCCATCGGTTCGCCCTGCGCGCCGGTGACGACGAAGACGATCTCGTTGTCGGGGAGGAATGAGCCTTCACGGCCATCGATCAGCCGGTTGGTCGGATCGCTCAGGTAACCGAGTTCGAGCGCCATCGCCACGTTCTTTTCCAGGCTGCGCCCGAGGGTCGCGACCCGGCGGCCGTGCTTCTCGGCGACATCGATGATCTGCTGGATGCGGGCGATCAGTGACGCGAAGGTCGCGATCACGATCCGGCCCTCGGTCTGCCCGAAAATATCGTCATACGTCTCGCCGACCACGCGTTCCGAGGGCGTTACGCCCGGCGTTTCGATGTGGACGCAGTCGGAAACCAGCAGCCGCACGCCCTGTTTGGCGAAGCGTTCGAGCTTGGTGAAATCAACCCGGCGATCGTCGATCGGGGTCGGATCGAGCTTGAAATCTCCCGTGTGGACGATCAGCCCGGCCGGCGTTGAGATCGCGAAGCCGACTGCGTCCGGAATGCTGTGGGTGACCCGGAACGGTTCGAACCGGAAGACACCGGCGCCGTAGGTGGCGTTGGTGTCGGGATCGAGTTCGCGCAAATCGGCCTGGTGGAGATAGCCTGATTCCTCGAGCTTGACCTTGACCAGCCCGAGGGTCAGCTTCGTGCCGTAAACCGGCACCCTCAGCTCGGGCAGGTGGTAGGCGATGGCGCCGATGTGATCCTCGTGGCCGTGCGTGAGGAAGAGACCGCGAATACGGTCCCGGCGTTTCTTCAGGTAGGTGATATCGGGAAGTACAAGATCGATTCCCGGTTGTTCTTCTTCCGGAAAGCCGACGCCGCAATCGACCACGACGATGTCGTCGCCCGATTCGAGCAGGAACATATTCTTGCCCACCTCGCCGACACCGCCGAGGAAAACAAGACGAACCGATTGGCCGATGACGTCAACTCCTTCAAGGCAAGTTCGCAGTTCGAGGTTCGGGGTTCCGGGTCAAGAATCAGAATAGTGAGGCCTGGGTTGGTTCAGGTTCCGGCTCGCCCTGCTCCCGTTTGACGCGTTCTTCCTCGACGATCGCAAGATGTACCGGCAGGTTCCGGAAATCGGCCTGGATTTCCGGCAGGATCGCACGCTGGTGCAACGCCGCCGCCGGGTGAAACATCGGCACGATCAGCCGCTCCCCGACCTTCTTCGGTTTGCCGTGAACCTGCGAAATCCGCTGTCCGGCAAACCAACGCGACATCGAGAATCGCCCGAGCGTAACGATGACATCGGGATCGATCGCCTCGATCTGGCGGTTCAGGTACTGGGAACAGGCGGCTTTTTCATCCGGGAAGGGATCGCGGTTTCCGGGCGGGCGGCACTTGACCACGTTGGTGATGAAGACATCCTCCCGCTGCAAGCCGGCTTCGGCGAGCAGCTCGGTCAGCAACTTGCCGGACTGGCCGACGAATGGCAGCCCCTGTTTGTCTTCGTGAAAACCGGGTCCTTCACCGATGAGCATCACCCGGGCGTGCGGATTGCCCGCACCCGGGACCGCGTTGGTGCGGCTCCGGCAAAGTTCACAATCGGTGCAGGATCGGACTTCCTGGGCGATCGTTTCGAGTACGGCGGGGACATCGGCGGGCACGAACGGTTCCTCCCTTGATCACTCGCGAGTATAGCCATCCCTCGCCGCGCCTCCCACGTCTCAGGTCGGGTTCGGGGGCGATTCAGCGGTCAGGCTCGTGTCGACGCTGTTCCGCCGCTGGTGTTCGAGGACGGCGTTGATCTCAGCGCCGAGCAGCAACACGGCGCTGGAGAGGTAGAGAAAGGTGAGCAGAATGATGATGCCGGCCAGGCTGCCGTAGGTGGCGCTGTAGTCGGAAAAGCCGGAGATGTAGAAGGAGAATCCGGCGGCGGCGACCAGCCAAACGATCACCGCGACCACCGCGCCAGGCGAAATGAGGGTGAACCGCTGATCGACATCGGGTGCGACGTAGTAGATCAACGCCACCGCGATCGTCAGCAGCAGCGCCAGCACCGGGAAGCGGAGCCAGGTCCAGAGCGTGACCCAGAGATCGCCGAGATCGGCCTGATCGGCAATCCAGTTCATCGCGTCCGGACCGACGATCACCAGCCCGGCGCTGGCAATCAGGAGCGCCGCCAGCCCGAGCGTGTAGACCACCGACAGCAGATATCGTTTGGGGAGTGCCCGCGATTCCTCGACGCCGAACGCGACATTCATCGCGTTCATCACCGAGCGGACTCCGGACGAAGCGCCCCAGATCGCCGCAACGATACCGATCGAGAGCACGCCGCCGCGGGTGCTGCCGCGCATCCCCTCGATCACCCCTTCGAACACGCTGTAGGCGTCGGCCGGCATCGCCGATTCTGATTGATCAAGCAGCCAGTCGAAGAACTGCGGAATGTCGAGTGCGCTGAGGAGCGCGATCAGGAAGATCAGGAAAGGGAAGATGGCGAAGAGGGTGGAGTAGGCGAGTGCCGCCGCGTAGGTCGATAGATCGTGCTTCAGAAAGCGCTGAATGGCTTGCTTGAAGATACCGAGTGGATTGGCGCCATGGAAACCAGGCAACTTCATACGAACCCTCCCGCGCGGCCCCAATCAAGCGGTCCGGATCGAATCGGACCGTGATGATTAACTCCTGGAACGCCGCCGGCAACCCAGTCTAGACGACTCGATGCCGATCTGGTCGTGACGGTGGCGACGCTGTCACCGTGTCAAAATCAGGCGGATTCTTCGAAGTGCGGGGCGTAATCGTCCGCGTCCGGGTAGTTCGAACCGGGCGGCGGTTCGCGCTCGATCGTCCGCTCCGGAGCTCCGTCCTCCTCGTCGGGATCGCTGGAGAGATCGACGTTGAACGCCTCCGGGGAGAGATTGACGGCGCGTTCGGCGAAGGCAAACCAGTCGAGGTCAGGATCGTTAGGCGAGAAGGGGAGGATGGCCGGGTGGCCACTCTGCCGGCGAATCCACCGGTTGAGGATCAGCGCGTCATCGAGCGAGGCGTGATCGATCGCGTTGCCCGGACCTGTTGCATAGCGATCGAACGCCCGGGCCAGCCGGATCGCCAGATCGTGCGCGGTTTCCGCTTCGTCGATCCGGAATTGCGCCCAGCGCGCTCCTCCGAGCACGAGCATCACCTCGCGGCTGCCGGTGACGGCTGAGTCCTGGACCAGCAGGAGGTGGTGATGCTCGACGGCGTAGTTGAATGAGCGCTGCGTCTCGGCGACCTCTTCCACCGCCTGAAGGTCGGCGCGCAACCGGCGGGCGCGATCGGCGTCTCCATTTGACACTGAGTCATCGATGCCGCGTTGGATACGTTCGATCATACCGGTGGCATTGCCATCGAGAAACGCGAGGGCGGTGTGCACGTGCTCCCGGTATTCGCCCCGGTCGACCTGAGCCGTGCAGGGACCGATGCACTGACCAAGGTCGAGTTTTATGCAGGGCCGGCCGTAGCTCTTCGCGTTCTTGAACGAGCGCGTGCAGGTTCGCAGGGGCAGGGTGGTGTGGATGAGCTCCATCGCCCGTTCGGCGGCGGCGCGACTCTTGTACGGTCCGAAGTAGCGGGCGCCGTCGTCCTTGATCGCCTTGGTCAGCGCCACCCGCGGCCACGGATTCGCGATGTTGACCTTGATGTAGGGGTAGTTCTCGGCGGCGCGCAGCGCGGTGTTGTACCGCGGCTGGTAGAAGCGGATGAGTTGCGCTTCGAGCAGGAGCGCTTCGAGATCGCCGCCGGTCCTGACCGTTTCAATCGAGACGAGCGATTCGAGCAGCCCATCCATCTTCCGCGTGTACCCGAGCGCTTGAGAGAAGTAGGAACCGACCCGCTCCCGCAAGTTGCGGGCCTTCCCGATGTAGATGACCTGCCCGTAACCATCGAACATCAGGTAGACGCCCGGCGCGCGCGGGATGCCGGAGAGGAGCGAGCGATCGAGCACATTGCGGCGTGGATTCGAGCCGTCCGGGCCCATGCGCGGCATCGGTTCGCCCAGCCGGCGCACCGAGACAGAATCGCGAATGCCCGATTCGACGGCGGTTTCCACCAGGCGCAGCGCGACCTGGGCCGTCCGCTTTGCATCGTCGTAAGCGCGGTGATTTCGCCCCTCGGGAATGCCGAGCGACGCGGCGAGTTTGTCGAGACTCTTCCGCTTCAGCCCCGGCAGCAGGCGATTGGCGGCGGTGAGGGTATCGAAGCGCGGATTGGCGAGGCCAGGCCGGCTGAGCCGCTTCAGCTCACCGGCGACGAAGGCGATATCAAAGCCGACGTTGTGGCCGACGATCAGATCATCCCCCAGGAAGGCGAGCATATCGTCCGCGATCTCCCGGAACTCGGGCGCTTCCTCGAGATCGATATCGCGGATGCCGGTCAGATTCACGATCGTGGCCGGCAACGCCTTGCCCGGTTGCACCAGCGAGACGAATTGATCGATTTCGCGCCCGTTGCGATAGCGGATCGCGGCGACCTCGATGATTCGGTTGACCAACGGGCGCAATCCCGTTGTCTCGACATCGAGCGCGGTGAAATCGCCGAGCGCGCTGATCGTCGGCGGCGCGGAAAAGCCGGCCAATGCCCAGCGGCCATCGACCAGCCGCGAAACGCGCGGCTCGGTGGCGAGCACCTGGTGCAGCAGGGAGGACCAGAGTTGGGTCGAAGCGCCTGAACCGAAGACGTAGTGAACGATCTGCTCTTCGGTGGCGCGTCCGCCCTGATTTGACAGGAAGTCAATGGCGCGTCGGATCAGGAATTCGTAGCGCGGATTCGACTGATCGGTGGAGACGGCCATGCGTGATTCCGGCGGGAGTGCGCGCGACCGCGTGGTAAAATCACAACCCGGCTGTGGTCGCACAGATGTTCGTGTGGTGAGTATAAACGGAATCAGGACAGGGCGGTATGGCAGACGACGGTGTCCGGCATCGCATTGACCAGCTTCG
>JADLGF010000182.1 GCA_020849415.1 Thermomicrobiales bacterium | reverse complement strand
GACCCCGTGATCGGCCCACGGAGACGCTCGAGGGTGGTCCAGCGCACGCGCAGGGCAGCGCCAGCGATCCCGAGCGGGACGCTGCATGCGGTCTGCACCTGATTCACGATGGTAGCCATCACCTGCACCTGCCAATCGCGCCACAACACGTAGCGCCAGAAACAACCTATCGGGTCATAGCCCATCTGTCAAGATGGCGGCGTGGGAAATCGGATGTGGGTGACGTCAGATCCTGTGGCTGAAAGCCACAGGCTAGGAACGGAAGGGGCTCCGCCCCTTGGGTCGGCTTAAGGGGCGGAGCCCCTTCCGTTCCTAGCCGGGTACTTCAGTGCCCGGGCAATTCAACCTTCATTGGACACGACTCAACCGCACCACCGGGATTCTCCGGTCGATGCGCCGCTGGTATTCGCCGAAGAATGGCCAGCGCGCCACCATCGCCGCGAACAGGCGGTCGCGCTCCTCACCCTCCGCGGGAGTCGCCAAGGCCGGGTACGTTTCGCCGCCGAGTTCGATCATCACCTCGGGATTGGCCACGAGATTGTGATACCAGGCAGGGTGCTCGGGCGCGCCGCCCTTACTGGCGATGATGAACAGATCGTCACCATCCTCGCCGTACATCAGCGCATGCGAACGCGGTTCGCCTGACTTCGCGCCGATGGTATTCAGGATCAACAACGGCCGACCCTCGAACCGACCGCCAACCACGCCGCCGTTCGCCCGAAACTCCTCGATCACCGGATCCACACGCCACCCTCTCCCGAAACAACGAAACAGGCCGGGAACCGACGGTGTCGGCTCCCGGCCCGGATCATGCGTGATCGGATTCGGATTCGTCTAGTTGGGGAAGAACGGCCGCTTGTTGCCGCGCTGACGCGCACCCTCGGTCTGCATCGGTGGACTCGTCATCGCGCCGCCAATGGCCGAGCCGGTCGGAGCGCCGGAATCGCCGCTCACGCCAGCGAGAATCACCGATCCGCCGCCAGCGTTGCCGCCGCCGCCGGAGGTAGCCCCGCCGGTTGTGCCGCCACCGCCACCTGTGTTGGCGCCATTGCCGGCGCCGGCCGAGGCGTCGCCACCGTTGCCGGCCACCGCGTCGCCGCTGTGAGCGTCGCCACCGTCGCCGCCATTGCCACCGGCGCTGCCCGATCCGCCGGCGCCATCACCGCCGGTCGCGTTGCCGCCGTTGCCGCCGGTCGCGCCGTCACCCGCGGTAGCGCCAACTGACGCGTCGCCGCCGTTACCACCCTGGTTGCTGCCGCCAGTGGTGCCACCGCCATTGGTGTCACCACCGGTCGTGGCGCCACCGTTGGCGTCGCCACTGTTGGCGCCGCCGCCGGTGCTGCCACCGCCGTTTCCTCCGCCACCGGCGCCATCGCCGCCGGTGTTGTCGCTACCCTCGCTGTCGCTATCCGATTGCGCGAAAGCGAACCGCGCGGTCAAGGGCGCGGCGATCCCCGCCAGCGCCACCGCGAGTCCGCCCGCGAAGAGCTTGCGACGATCGACCCGTTCGAGATCTGAAGCCATGCACTGAACCCTTCCGCCGCCGGATCGCGGTGACGCCTTCGTCACCACCTGCCCCATCGATCCGGCGCCCATACATCGGTGAACGTCGATCCGGCGCAACCGGATTCACATTCGCCTCGTTCACTTCACCCTATCACGCGTATCGATGCTGAACAACGGACAGGAATTCACCGTCCGAGGCCGGCCAACCGGTGCAGCGAATCCTTCACCGCCGGGTAGAGCGCCCGATACTCGGCGTAGTACCGATCGTAAATGTCGCGATGGCGCGGATCCGGTTCGATCACCCGGGCGGGCCGCACCCAGTCGCGAACGAGCGTCTCGATCGAAGGGACGAGGCCGGTCGCCAGTCCGGCCAGGAAGGCGTCGCCGTACGACGCGCCGATCGTCACCTCCGGAATCATCTGCGTCCGTCCGGTGACATCCGACATGATCCGCAACCAGAGTTCGTTGTTCGTGCCGCCGCCGACCGCCACGATCCGGCGCACATCCGCGCCGATGACATCGAAGGCGTCGAGGATGTGCCACGCGCCGTAAGCGGTCGCTTCGATCAACGCCCGGTAGATGTGGCCGCGGGTGTGTTGCAGCGTCAACCCGGCGATTACGCCGCGCGCGTCGGGATCGTTGATCGGCGTCCGCTCGCCGCTGAAATAAGGCAACACCAGCAGTCCGTCGGCCCCAGGCGGCACGGCGCTCGCCTGCTCCGCCAGCGCGGCGTAGGCGTTCACGCCGCCGATTGCCTCGGCCGTGACCTCCGCGCCCGCCAGTTCATCCCGAAACCAGCGCGTCAGCAGACCGCTCGTCGACATCCCCGCGCCGATCGAATAGCTGCCGGGCGTGAGGTAACCGGTCGCCCAGACGAGCGGATCGGGCCGTGGACCATCCGTGGTCAGGATGAAGAACAGGGTCGAGCCGTACATCATCATCAGATCGCCCGGAGCGGTCACCCCGACGCTGAGCGCTTCGGCAGCGGCATCGATCGCACCGGCACTCACCGGCGTGCCGACGCGCAGCCCCGTCTCTTCGGCAGCGGCCGGTGTCACGACTCCGGCGATTTCCGACGACCAGGCGAGTCGCGGCAAAAGCGACACCGGCGCGATCCGATCGGCGAAACGGTCGTCGAATTCGAGACGCTCCAGATCGACCAGCGGTGTGAAATAGCTCGCCTCGTGCCGGCTCATCACGTACTCGCCGGTCAGGCGATGGACGAGGTACGACGCGGCCGTCAGAATCCGGTCGGTCTTCGCGAAAACGTCCGGCTCGTTCTCACGAATCCAGCGAATCTTCGGCCCGGCTGATTGCGTCGTCGGAATCTGGCCGTTGAGGGCGAAGATCGCCTCGAACCCGGGATCACGTTCGAGCGCCGCGATCTGCCCGGTGGCGCGGGTGTCGATGCCGTAGAGAATGCCGGGACGCAGCGGCCGCCCGTTCGCATCGACCGGCAACACGGTCGGACCGATCGCGCTGACCCCGATCGCACCGACATCATCGCCGGTCCACTTTCCCGAGAGCAATTGCCGGCAAACCGCAACGAACCCCGCCCACCAGACAGCGTCGGCATCCTGCTCGGCCCAGCCCGGTTTCGGTGAGGAAAAGCCGTGCGGCGCCTCAGCCGTGGCCAGGATTGCTCCGCCGGCGGTGCAGAGGACGCCCTTGGCGCTCGAGGTGCCGATATCGACGCCGAGCAACAACGATCCGGCCATGTCAGCGCCCCTCCTTCGCTTCGATTGTACGTGCGAAGTGATGCGACCGAGACGTAGAATCGGGGCATTGCGTCCGGCAGATCAGGCGAAGGAGTGAAACGTGGGAGCGAGCAAGCGCATCGCGGTCGTCGGCTCGGGAACGATGGGAATGCAGATTTCGGCGCTGGCGGCCGCGGCCGGCTACCACACGACCCTCTACGATCTGATTCCCGCCGCGATCGACCGCGCCCTCGATCGGATTGACGGCGATATCCTCCCCGCGATCGTCAACAGCGGCATGTTGCCGGAACCAACCAGCGTCATGGAAGCGCGCTCCCGGCTGATCACTGCCAACACGCTCGAAGGGGCGGTAACCGACGCCGACATCGTGGTCGAGGCGATCAAGGAAGACCTCGAGGTCAAGCTCGGCATGTTCGAGCAGCTCAACCGGCTCGCCCCGAACGCCATCCTCTCGACTAACAGCTCCTCCCTCCCTTCCCGTCCATTGACCGAAGTGGTCGACCGTCCCGAGCGGCTGCTCAACACCCACTTCTTCGCGCCGGTCTGGGAACGCTCGATGGTCGAGCTGATGACCTGCGGCCAGACCAGCGAGGAAGCGTTCGCCACCTGGACCGAAGTCGGCGAGGCGATGGGGCTGGTCGTCGCCCGTGTGCAGGGGGAAAGCAAGGGCTTCATCATCAATCGCGTCTGGCGCGCGATCAAACGGGAATCGCTGCGGGTGGTCGATGAGGGCCACGGCACCCCCGAGGATGTCGATCGACTCTTCCGCCTCTTCTTCGGCGCGAAAACCGCACCGTTCCAGACGATGGACCTGGTCGGGCTCGATGTCGTCGCTGACATTGAAAAGACCTACCACGCCGTCGCCACCGATCCCGCCGACGTGCCGATTGAAACCCTGACCGACATGGTCGAGGCCGGCACCCTCGGCCAGAAAACCGGCCGCGGTTTCTACACCTACCCGAACCCCGCCTGCGAAGACCCCGACTTCCTGAAACCAAAGAAACGCTAATTTACGACGATCCATTAGGTTGAAACCTGATGCTAGTTACGGAAGGGGCTACGCCCCTTGGGTTGATGGTGTCGCACCGAGGGGCGGAGCTCCTTCCGTTCACGGGCGTGAGCTTCGCGCCTGCGCGCGACCGCCGACCCCATCCAAACTCGATCGGATTCCGTAACATTCACTACCAACACGATGCACTCCCGCTTCCATGGCAATCACTATGGAGGCAACGGAATCGGAACGGATTCCGGGTTACCAGCCAGCGCGGATCGGCACGTCTGCGCGAGAACGAAGGAGGGTCCAATGTCCAACGACACCCGATTCGAACTGACCCGACGCCGGGCGCTCGGTTCGGCGGCGATCGCCGCCGCCATGCTCGGGCTGCGCATCACGGGTGAGGCGCGGGCTCAGGAGGTCCAGGTCGCGGCCACGCCCGTTCCGCTCGGATCGGCGGTTCCGCCCGAGGCCGAGGTCGCGACCGACTGGTTCACCGAGAACAAGAATTTCTCGATGGACCGGAACGCCGGCGACAGCGCGATCAACGCCTCGAACGTCGCCAGTCTCGAACTCGCCTGGAGCTACGCCATCGACGCCTTCGGCGGCTACGGCGCACTGACGATGAATCCGCTCGTCTCGAACGGCGTCGTCTACGTCCAGGACATGCTGAACAACGTGCACGCCCTCGATGAGCGCACCGGCGAACTCCTCTGGCGCACCGATTTCAACACGACCACGATCGGCCCGAACGGGCTTTCGATCGGCTACGGCATCATCGCGGCCGGTCTGGGCGATACCTCCGAGGTCGTCGCGCTGAACGCCGAAACCGGCGGCCTCCTCTGGCGCACCGATCTCTCCGGCAACAGCGGCGAGGGGATCGACATGGCGCCGCTGATCTACGACAACACCGTTTACGTGAGCACGGTGCCGGGGAACAGCGGCGTCTTCTATCGCGGCGGCCAGAAGGGCATCTTCTACGCGCTCGATATCACCTCCGGCCACACGATGTGGCAGTGGGACACCACCACTGACAACCTCTGGGGCAACGCCCGCGTGAACTCGGGCGGTGGGCTCTGGCACCCGCCCTCCGTCGATGCGGACGGGCACCTCTACCTCGGCATCGCCAACGCCGGTCCGTGGCCGGGCAATACGGAGTTCCCGAACGGCTCCAGCCGCCCGGGCGATAACGACTACGCCAACTCACTGGTCAAGCTCGACCCGCAAACCGGCAGCGTCGACTGGTACATCAACATCAAGCCATTCGATCTCTTCGATCTCGATAACCAGCTCTCGCCGGTGCTCGCCACCGCCACCATTGACGGTGCGGAGCGCAACGTCGTGCTTTCGACCGGCAAGCATGGTCTGGTGGTGTGCGCCGATCAGGAAACGGGCGAGGAACTCTGGCGGACACCCGTCGGCCGGCACGAGAACGACGACTTGCAGGAGGTGCCGGAGGGCGAGACCGTGGTCGTCTACCCTGGCGCCCTGGGCGGCGTGGAAACGCCTTTCGCGGTCGCCGACGGCGTCGTGTACCTGCCGGTGATCAATCTGCCGGCCGAATACTCGTCGACCGCGCTGACCAACATGGACATCATGTCGGGCACCGGGGAAATGGTCGCGCTCGATCTCGCCACCGGTGAGGTGCTCTGGACGGTCGAAACGGTGACGCCGCTCTACGCCGGCGCAACCGTGACGACCGATGTCGTTTTCTCGGCCGGGCTCGACGGTGTGGTGCGCGGTTTCAGCACGGCCGACGGTTCGCAGGTCTGGACCTGGCAGACAACCGGCATCAACGCGCCGTTCGCGGCGGTCGGCGATACGCTGCTGATTCCGGCGGGCGGCCTGCACATCCCCTCTGATGACACCGTCGAGGCGGACGAATCGGTGATGAGTGCCGGCATCTACGCCTTGCGCCTGCCCGCCTGATCCTGAACCTTCGCCTTAACGCAACGAACCCCCGGAGCAGCGTTGCTCCGGGGGTTCGATTTTGAGGTCAGATGCGGGTTAGCGAACGATCCGCTTGCGGGCGACCAGGCCGAATCCAAGCGCGGTCAGCGCTGGCAGGATCAGCCAGTACGCCGGCAGGCTCGCGCCGCCGTCACCAGCGCCGGTGTTCGGCAGGTTGGTGACACCCTTGCCCCCGGTCGGGGTCGGAGTCGGCTGCGGCTTGGGAGCCGGCGTCGGGGTCGGATCCGGATTACCGCTCAAGTCTTCCGGGAATTCGTACACATCGCAGACGACCGAGCTCTGCAGCGGCACTTCGACGTAAACGCCGATCGGGCCTTCGCTGACATCTACGGCGTTGCCGGTGTTCTGATCGCTGCAGTAGATGGTC
>JADLGF010000181.1 GCA_020849415.1 Thermomicrobiales bacterium | reverse complement strand
GGCCCGGCCGATGAGTTTCCGAAGGGCAAGCTCGGCCGCGATCTGAACGTCGAGGAGGGCTACGCCGCGGCGCGCAGCGTCGGCCTGGCGATCCTGGCGACGGTCAAGAACGCCATCGGCGATCTCGACAAGGTCAACCGCGTCGTCAAGGTGCTCGGCATGGTCAACAGCGATCCCGAATTCGGCGATCAGCCGAAGGTGATCAACGGCTGCTCCGATCTCTTCGTCGAGGTCTTCGGCGATAACGGCTACCACACCCGCTCCGCCGTCGGTTTCGTGTCGCTGCCGGGGCACATCTCGGTCGAGATCGAAGCGACCTTCGAGATCAGCGAGTAATCAGCCCCTCGGCTGCCCGGGAAAGGAGATCGTGCGTGAGCGCGGAACAGAATCTCAAGGACAAGGGGATCGAACTGCCGGCGCCGGTGAAGCCGGTCGCCACCTACGTGCGCTGGGTCAAGACCGGCAACCTGCTCTTCGTCTCCGGCACCGGCCCGTCGGCCGAGCACCCGGCCGGCAAGCTCGGTCGCGATCTGACCGTCGAGCAGGGCTACGCGGCCGCGCGCAGCGTTGGCCTGCAGATCCTGGCGACCGTGAAGGACGCCGTCGGCAGCCTCGATAACGTCGAGCGCGTCGTCAAGGTGCTCGGCATGGTCAACAGCGACCCAGAGTTCGGCGATCAGCCGAAGGTAATGAACGGCTGCAGCGACCTCATGGTCGAAGTCTTCGGCGACAACGGCTTCCACACCCGCTCCGCTGTCGGCTTCGTCGCGCTACCAAACCAGATTTCGGTCGAAATCGAAGCCACCTTCGAACTGAAGTAGATGCGAAACAAAACGGCGGCTGGCTCGAGCCGGCCGCCGTTTCCTTAGGTTCAAAACCTAAGGCTGGAGACGGAAGCGCCTCCGGCGCTTTGGGTTGGTTGCGGTCAACCCATAGTGCCTGAGGCACTTCCGTCCCTAGCCTATGGTTTTGAACCATAGGGGGAACCAAACCAGTCCCAAATCAATCCAGATCGATCGCGACCACCGTCCCGGTCTGGCTCCACTCATTCGGCAGTTCATCGGTCCGTTCAGTCACACCGTAGTACTTCTCGACCAGCAGCCATCGCGCCTCCATGTCGATCGGTTCGCTGCGATCGACCACCCGCATCGTGCCGGTGTGCCAATCGCTGCCGATCCGGAAGCGCACCCGCGGCTGCGCCTGGAAGTTCTTGAACCAGTCCTTGTTATCGTGATACCCGGAGAGGATCACGATCGCGCCCGGCGTTACCGCGTACCAGATCTCGGTCTCGCGCGGCTGCCCGCTCTTGCGCCCGATCGTCTCCAGATACCCGTTGCGCTCGCTGTTCGAGGGGGCCGTTCCGGTCATCCGTGATCTCCTTCGCCCGCGACGATCCGCAGGATTTCCTCGCCGTACTGCTCGACTTTCCTCGGGCCAACTCCATCGATATTACCGAGTTGCGTCAAGTCAGCCGGCCGCAGTCGCGCCACCTCGTGCAGCACCTTGTTCGAGGCCACGATGAACGCCGCCGCACCGAGTTCGGTCGCGGTGCGCAGTCGCCAGGCAACCAGCCGGTCGTACAGCGCCTGATCTTCCGTCGAGAGGTCCGGCGATGCGCCGCCGTTTTTCCCCGGCAGGAACGCAAGATCGTCCTTACCGGCCCTGGCCCCGCGCTCCGTCAGCCCGACGAGCCGCCACTCCCCTTTTTGCACGAATTCGAGCAGTTCCGCCTCGATCAGTTGATCGATCAGCCGCTCGATCCGCGCCGGTCCGAGCGATTTCAACGCCCCGAACGCCGGCACATCCTCGCGGCGCAACCGGCTCTCCGGCGATCCGCTGAACAACCAGACGAGACTCTTCCGACCCACCTGATAGGGCAAGTTGCCGATCGCGGTCAGCACGGTGCGGGCGTCGTCCGTGGTCGCGGTCCGTTTCGCACGGGCGCGCTCGGCCGGTTTGGATGACGGCGCCGATCCCGCCTGGGGATTGCAGACATCGCAGGCGACCCCGCACGGCTCGATCGCCTCGCCGAGCGCCGCCGCCAGCAGCCGGTGCCGGCAGGTGTGCCCCTCCGTGTACCCCATCATCTGATCGATGCGGTCGTCGGCGCGGCGGGTGGCATCGTCCAGCAACCCGTTCAGCAAGCGGCTGGCGTCCTCCGGCACCGGCAACATCCGGTACCAGGCGCTGCGCGAACCCCGCTCGATCCTGATCTCCTCACGATCGCCGAGAAAGGCGTCGAGTTGCGCCGGCTCGATCCCCAACGAGGAACTGATCACCGCCACGTCGATCTCGGCCTCGCCGAATTGCTCCCACTCCGGACCGAGCAGCGGCAACAGCGCCGCCCACTGCGGGTCGTACTCGGTCACCCCCTGTCGCGCTGCGTTCCGGATGCGCGAATGGAGCGGCGCATCGGGCGTGCGTTGAATGAACCCCGCCTGTTCGAGATAACCGAGCGCCACCCGCGTTTCGATCCGCTCCCGCTCGTCGAGTCCCTCATTCAGCCGGCGATCGAGCGCGTTGATATCGAGCGCCGACCATCCCGACCGTTGCCGGCCCCGCACCTCGCGGTAAACAGTGCGGAGCGTTTCGATATCAACCAGATCGCGCCGCGCCCGCGCGCGCAGCGTGGAGCGATCGCTCCGGGTCGTGATCATCACGCAGCGGGCGGGAGCGCCATCGCGCCCGGCGCGGCCCGATTCCTGCGCGTACGCCTCGACCGTGCCGGGCGGCAACATGTGGATGATGAACCGCACGTCCGCCTTGTCCACACCCATGCCAAACGCGATCGTGGCGACGATCACCCGCATCTCGCCCGCCATGAAGCGGTCCTGCGTACGCGCCCGCTCCTCGCGCGGCAACCCGGCGTGATACGGCAACGCATTGATGCCCCGGTTCCGCAGCGTGCCGGCGTGCAGCTCCGCGTCCTTGCGGGAAGAGACGTAGACGATGCCGTTGCCCCGCGCCTTCGAGCAAATCTCGATCATCTGCTCGATGCGATCGTCCCGGTCCTCGGCCGTGACCACTTCGTAGAAGAGGTTTGCGCGGAAAACGCTCGTGCGGACAAGTTCGAGCCGACGTTCGAGCGCGGCGCCGATTTGCTCGGCCATCTCCGGCGTGGCGGTAGCGGTCACCGCCAGCAGCGGCGGATGGCCGAATTCGCGCAGCGCCAGCGGGATCGTCAGGTAATCGGGGCGGAAATCGTGCCCCCAGAGCGAGATGCAGTGCGCCTCGTCGATCACCACCCGGGCGATCCCCGCCGCCAGCAGCGCCCGCTTTAGCGTCGGATCGAGCAGCCGTTCGGGCGCAACGTAGAGCAGCTTGATCTGCCCGGTCTCGACCTGATGCAGTCGCGCTCGCCGCTCTTCGAGATCGATGTCGCTGTTGATCAGGGTGACGCGATCCCGGATCGGCTCGGGCGCTTTTTCAACCTGATCCCGCATCAGCGCGATCAACGGTGATACGACCAGCGTCACGCCTTTGGAGAGCATCGCCGTCAACTGATAAGTAAGCGATTTGCCGCCACCGGTCGGGATAATCGCCAGCGTATCCGTACCATCGAGCACCCGCTCGATGACATCGACCTGACCCGGCCGGAACTGATCGTGGCCGAAGAGTTCGCGCAACGCCGCCAGCGCTTCCGCGCGGGGCGTGCGTTCGTCAGTGGTGATTACCGGCGCCACGGTGCGTGGTTGAGGCCGCGCCTGCGCCGGTCGTACTGGTTCAGCAGGCGACTCCGGGGGTGGGCCTTTCATCGCGCCCGATTTCACGAGCGCCGCCCGCACCTCCTCATTGAGATTCGTCCGAACCCGTTCGGTTTCCGTTTCGGCCAGCGCACTGAATCGTTTGGCGTTCGCCTCGTCGCCCAGGCGCTCGGCCAGACCGGCGATCTTCAGCGCCGCGCCGGCGGTCAACTTGTGCGCACCTTGGTCGTAGGTGTAGATGACCCGACGAAGAAACTCGCGGGCCGGCCCCTCATCCCCATCCTCGAGCGAGAGCTCGGCCATCATCTGCAAGCCGGAGGGATGCTCACCGCGGGCATCGACGATCGCCAGGTAATAGCCCCGCGCCAGCGCTTTTTGGCCCAGCGCCCGCGCCAGGTCGGCCGCGAAAAGCATCACCGAGAGCAATTCGCCGTCGTGCGAACAGAGCTCGCGGGAGATCACTCCCGCCTCCGCGAACCGGCCCCGATCGAGCAGGAACCGGCCAAGCGCAACCTGGGCGGTGGCAGAGGGATACCGATCGCAACGCTGTCGCAACAACCCCTCGGCGCGATCGAACTCGCCCCGCGCGAAAGCCAGGCGGGCCGCTTCCTCCAGCCAGCCGGCCGTTTCACCGTGGTGTGTGCGCACTCCTTCGATCAATTCAGCCGCGTCGTCGACATCACCCCGCGCCCGCAGACCCGCCGCCCAGCGCAGTTCAATCGACGCCGGTATCCGCCCGAACGCCCAGCGGGCGTCTTCGATCTCGGCCCGCCCGGGCAATTCCGCTTCCGCTGCGTTGACTGGTTCCAGATCGCGCGTTGTCATGCCCCTATCATGCCGTATAGAACAGATGTTTTACAACTCGGTGTGGCGGCTACGCCGCGCCTTGTGAGGCCCGGCGCGGCGTGCGAACATTTCGAAACACGCACCGCACCGCGCGGACCGAGGAGCATCGATGCAGAATCCGATCAACAATCCGCTGAATTCGGGCCGGCCGACCCTCTACATCTTCCTGGCCGGACTCGTCATCGGCATCTTCATCGGCTGGTCGATGCACGGGGTGATCGGCCTCCTCTTCCGGGTCGTCATCTTCGCCATCGCCGTGATCCTGATCGTGCTCGCGGTCAACTTCTG
>JADLGF010000180.1 GCA_020849415.1 Thermomicrobiales bacterium | reverse complement strand
TGCTGGTCGTCGGGTTCAGCGACTGGGTGGGACGGATGCCGATGGCCGCGTTGGTGGCGGTCATGATCATGGTTTGCATCGGCACGTTCAACTGGTCATCGATCCGGAACCTGCGCACGAATCCGCCGAGTTCGAGCATCGTGATGCTGGCGACGGTCGCGGTGGTGGTGGCCACGAGCAATCTGGCCTACGGTGTTCTGGTGGGTGTCCTGCTCAGCGGCATCTTCTTCGCCTGGAAGATCAGCCAACGATTCGGGATCGAATCGACCCGGTCAGAGGATGGCCGAACGCGGTTCTACGCCATCCACGGTCAGGTCTTCTTCGCTTCCACGCAGCAGTTCGAATCCGCGTTTGACTTCACCGAGCCAGTGAAAACCGTTGTCATTGACGCGACGAACGCCCACTTCTGGGACGTTTCGGCCGTCGGATCGCTCGACAAGGTGGTCATGCGGTTCCGCCGCCGTGGGGTGGTTGTATCAGTCATCGGGCTGAATGAAGAAAGCTCGTCCATCGTCAGCCGCTTCGGCCTCCACGGCAAGAGCGACGCGCTCGACCTGGCGGCCGATCACTGATCGGACGCCAGATCTTCCCTAGCTCTCGTCCTCATGCTCCTGCCAGTTGCGGGTGTAGAGGCTGTAGTAGTAGCCGCGCTGCGCCATCAGTTCGTCGTGGGTGCCCTGTTCGACGATCTTGCCCAGACTCATCACGACCACGATGTCCGCCTCCCGGATCGTCGAGAGCCGGTGGGCGATGACGAACGAGGTGCGGCCCTTAAGCAAACGGCGCAGCGCCTCCTGGATGATCCGCTCGGTCTGGGTGTCGATCGAGCTCGTCGCCTCGTCGAGGATCAGGATGCGCGGATCGGCGAGCAGGGCGCGGGCGAATGAGACGAGCTGGCGCTGCCCGATCGAGAGTCCCCCACCCCGTTCCTGGATGAGCGAGTTGTACCCGTTCGGCAGTTGCGCGATGAAATCGTGCACGCCGACTTCCCGCGCCACACCTTCGATCTCGGCGTCGGTGGCATCGGGCCGAGCGTAGGCGATGTTCTGGCGGATCGTGCCGGCGAAGAGGAACGTGTCCTGCAACACGATGCCGAGCTGCGAACGGAGCGATTCCTGCGTCACGTCGCGCAGGTCGTGACCGTCGATCCGGATGGCGCCGCTCCAGACATCGGCGAAGCGGAGCAGCAGGTTGATCATCGAGCTCTTGCCGGCGCCGGTCTCACCGACGAACGCCACCGTCTGACCTGGTTTCACGTCCAGGCTGACGTCGTGCAGAATCTCGGTCTGCCCGTAGCCAAAGACGATGTGGTCGTACTCGACCGTGCCGACCACCGGGGGGAGTTCGTAGGCGTCGGGCTTGTCCTTGACGTCCGGCTCGACATCCAGCACCTCGAAGATGCGCTCGCCCGCGGCCATTGCCGCCTGCAGCACGTTGTACTGGCCGCTGAGATCGCGGATCGGCTGGAAGAAGCGGTCGATCAGCGCGATGAAGAGGACAAGCTGGCCGACGGAGAGCGTTTCGTTCAGCGCAAAGCGACCACCGACATAAACGACCATCGCCGTTGCGACGGCGCCGATGAAGGTCACGACCGGCAGGAGGAGCGACGAGAGCTTGGCCGCTTCGATCGAGGCGTCGAGATTGGCCCGGTTCAACCCGTCGAAGGTGCGGATGTTGATCGGTTCGCGGGTGAAGGCCTGCGCTACCCGCACGCCCGAGATGTTCTCGGCCAGGTTGCCGTTCACGATCGCCATCGTGCGGCGGGTGAGGCGATACATCTCCATCGCCCGCACGCGCCAGAAGCGCATGAAGAGGATCATGATTGGCAGCACCAGGAATGACAGCAGCGCCAACTGCCAGTTGGTGACGAGCATGATCACGATGATGCCGATCAGCACGAGCGAGCTGCTCGTCACCCCGACCAGACCGTCGCTGAAGAACTCGTTGATCACGCCGACATCGTTCTGCAGCCGGCTCATGATCGAGCCGACACCGCGCCGGTCGATGTAACTGACGCTCAGCGTTTGCAGGTGGCGGAACATCCGGTTGCGGATGTCGAACACGACCCGGTTGCCGATCCAGGAGACGAGGTAGTACTGGCTCCAGGTGGCGAGGAAGCGCACGATCAGCGTCGCCACGAAGGCAACGCCGAGCAGATTGATGATGTTCAGGCGTTGATCGCCCGAAACCTCATCGATGGCGAAGCTGAACAGGAAGGGCAGCAGCAGATCGCTGGCGGTCGTGATCGAGATCGCGCCGACGCAGAGGAGAATCTTGCGCTTGTACGGCGAAGCGAATCCGAAGAGTCGTCGCGCTATCTGCGGATCGTAGGCTTTGCCGAGAAGTTCATCGGGATCGTAGTGGACCGACATCTACGCCTCCCCTTCCGCTTCCGCCGCTATTCCGGCAATGCGTGCTTCGTCCTGTTCCTGTTGTTGCAGGAAGTAGAGCTCCCGGTAGAACCCCTCGCGGCTGACAAGTTCCGCGTGAGTACCGCGATCGACGATGCGGCCCTGATCGAGCACCAGAATCTGATCGGCGTTCTCGACCGTCAGGATGCGCTGGGCGATGACGATCGAGGTGCGGCCCTTCATCAGCACTTTCAACGCTTCCTGGATCTCGTGCTCCGTTTCGGTGTCGACGCTCGATGTGGCATCGTCCAGGATCAGGATGCGCGGATTGAGCAGGAGCGCCCGGGCAATGGCGATGCGCTGCTTCTGGCCGCCCGAAAGGGAAACGCCCCGTTCCCCGACCTCGGTGTCGTACCCCTGGGGCAGGCGTGAGATGAAATCGTGCGCCTTGGCAGCTTTCGCGGCGGCGACGATTTCCTCGTGGGTGGCGTCCGGTTTGCCGTAGGCGATGTTCTCACCCAGCGTGATCGAGAAGAGGAAGGTTTCCTGCAGCACCATGCCGATCTGGCTGCGCAGCGAGCGGAGTTGAATCTCCTTGACATCGAAGTCATCAATCAACACCGTGCCGATCGTGGTGTCGTAAAAGCGCGGGATCAGGTTGACCAGCGAACTCTTGCCGGCGCCGGTAGGGCCGACGATGGCGGTCACCGAACCGGCGGGGGCGGTGAAGCTGATCCCTTCGAGCGCCGGTTTGTTCGCGCCCCGGAACTGGAACGACGCCTCGCGGAACTCGAGATCGCCGCGCATCGGCTCCAGTTTCCGGGCGTTGCGGGCGTCGCGGATCATCGGGCGGGTATCGAGCGTTTCGAAGATGCGCTCGCCTGAGGCGACCGCGCGCGAAATGCGGTTCACCACCAGTCCGAGCCAGTTGACGGGCTCATTGAGCATTGTCAGGTAGCGGTTGAAGGCGACCAGCGAGCCAATCGAAAGAGCGCCCGAGATGACCTGATGCCCGCCGAGCCAGACGACGACTGCCAGGCTGAGTCCGGAGAAAAGCAGCGTCAGCGGATAGGCGAACGCCCAACGCTTGCCGGCGGTGAAGTTGCGATCGAAGAGTTCTTCGAGTTCGGCCTCGAACCGCTGATTCTCCGCCTTTTCCTGCGCGAAGGCGCGCACAACCCGGTTGCCGGAAACATTCTCCTGCAGGGCGCTGGTCATCACGCCGAACTGCTGCTGCACTTTCAGGAAGAGCGGCCGTAGCGCGACCCCGTAGCGGATCGAATACCAGATCAGGAAGGGCACCATCGCGAGCGCGACGAGCGCCAGCAGCAGATCGATCCGGATCAGGATCACCGTGACGGCGATCAACGTGCCGACGGCCAGCACCAATGGCCGCATCGTCATGACCAGCATGGCGCGGATGTTGTTGATGTCCTCGGTGGCGCGGCTCATCAGCTGGCCGGTGTGGGAGCGATCGTGGAACGAGAACTGCATCGCTTGCAGGTGGGCGAAGATTTCGTTGCGGATGTCATAGCCGACCTTCTCGGCCAGCGACTGGGAATAGTAGGTGCGACCGTACTGGAAGAGCCCCTGGAAGATGGTCAGCACGACGATCGCACCGGCCGCCTTGAGCAGGAAATCGGTGTCGCGAGCAATCACGCCGTCGTCGATCGCGCGACCGAGCACGTATGGCGTGAGCAACTGTAGCCCCAGCGCGAACGCCAGGGTGACGTACAGCAGGATTGTTTCTTTCCAATAGGGCTTGAGATAGCTGAAAATGCGAAAGATGATGTCCAAGCAGGCCTCCCGTTCGGACTCTCGGAAGGGATACGACGAGGTGGTCCCGCCCTCGCCGGGCGTCGCATTCTAGACGCGGCGGTTTGAAAGTACAAGTCACCGGACGAGGTTCGGAGTTCGGGGTTCTCAGTTCGTCGTCCGAACCCCGAACTCCGGACTCCGAACCCGTATGGCTGGAGGGTCGATGCGCTTCAACTCGGTACTGTTCGATCTTGACGGCACGTTGGTCGATCCGCGGATGGCGATCACCCATTCGGTGCATTACGCGTTGACGCAGTTCGGCGTTCAGGATGTCACGCCGGACGATCTGCTGGCATTCATCGGACCGCCGCTGATGGAATCATTCGAGCGCTACTTCGGATTGACCGGCGAGGACGGGATACGGGCGATCGGGCATTATCGCGAGCACTTCAGTGAACTCGGCCCGCGCGCCAACATCCCCTACCCCGATATCGAGCTGCTGCTCGAGCGACTCAACGACGCGGGCGTACTGGTGACGATCGCCACCTCGAAACCGACCGTCTTCGCGGAGGAGATCGTGATCGCGTACGGTTTCGACCGGTGGGTCGATCTGGTAGTCGGGAGCAATCTCGATCACTCCCGGACCGCCAAAGCCGAGGTGATCGCCCATCTGCTCGACGAACGCCCGCAGATTCGCGCCGGATCGGTGATCATGGTGGGAGATCGCGAGCACGATGTGATCGGCGCTCGCGCGCACGGTATCGATACCGTCGGTGCGATCTGGGGCTACGGGAGTCCGGGCGAGCTCCAACGGGCGGGCGCCCTTCATCTCACGAACGACGTCAGGGAACTCGGCTCACTGCTCGGCGCCTGGTAGCGCCGTACGAGAAAGAGGACACGCGTGCGTATCAGTAAGGTCGAAACGATTGTCATCGGGACGCAGTGGCGCAATCTGACCGTGGTGAAGGTTTCCACCGATGAAGGGCTTACCGGACTCGGCGAAGTCCGCATGGTCGGCCACACTGCCGCGCTGCTCGGATACCTCGAAGAGGGCGCGCCACGCCATGTGCTCGGCCTCGATCCGTTCGAGACCGAGAAGCTGGTGCGTAACCTGATGCGTGATGACTACGCCCGGGTCGGCGAGGTGGTGATGAGCGGCATCTCGGCGCTCGAAATCGCCTGCCTCGATATCAAGGGCCAGGCGCTCGGCGTGCCGATCTACGAGTTACTGGGTGGCAAGGTGCGGGACCGGATTCCCGCCTACGCCAACGGCTGGTACACGGTCGAGCGCACGCCCGAGGAGTTCCACAAGGCGGCGAAGAAGGTGCTCGCCAAGGGGTACCGGGCGCTCAAGTTCGACCCGTTCGGTCCCGGACACTACGAGCTCTCGCGCGAGGAGCGAATTCGCTCGATCTCGCTGGTCGAGGCGGTGCGCGATTCGGTCGGCCCGGAGGTCGATATCCTGATCGAGATGCATGGTCGTTTCACGCCGGCGCAGGCGATCCGGATTTCGCGGGAACTGGAACCGTTCGATCCGGCCTGGATCGAGGAGCCGGTTCCACCGGAAAACCTGGCGGCGCTGAAGAAGGTGGCGGACCGGGTGAACATCCCGGTCGCAACCGGCGAGCGCATCCACTCCCGCTACGATATTCGCGAACTCTTCGAGTTGCAGGCGTGCGATGTATTGCAGATCGATGTGACGCACTTCGGCGGGCTCGGCGAAGCGAAGAAGGTCGCCGGCTGGGCCGAGGCGTATTACATGATGATGGCGCCGCACAATGTCGGCGGACCCATCGGCACGATGGCGAATCTGCACCTGGTCTCGACGCTGACCAACTTCAAGATTCAGGAGCACTTCAACGATTTCGCCGATTCGTGGGTGAAGGATATCCAGCAGGGGATGCCGGAACTCGATCCGGCCGACGGCTGCTTCCCGGCCCCGACCAAGCCGGGCCTCGGCATCACGCTCGACGAAGCGGCCGCGCTCGAGCACCCGATGGAGAATGTCGACTTCAACCTCTTCAAGACTGGCTGGGAGCGTCGTGACGTGAAGGTCGAATAGGGCCTGGCCAGATCCGGGGCGACGCTCCTTAACGCGGTTCGAAGAGTTCGATCACGTTACCGCTGGGATCCTCCAGCAGGATTTGGCGACCGCCTGGGCCGGAAAGGATATCGTTACGGAACCGCGCCTCGGCTCCTCGAAGCACGGAGACCAGGTTCTCGATGTCATCGACCTCGATCACGATCCGGTTCCATCCTCCCGGCTCGGGAAGGCGGCCGTCTGGCATTGCCCGAGCGGCTGAACTCTGCGGTCCCGCCAGCCAAACGGTAAGATCGCCCCGGTGCAGGATGGCCATCGCCGGTCCGAACTGTTGCTCGAGTTCGAAACCCAGATACGTCGTATAGAACGCGGTTGACGCGTCGACATCTTCAACAAGGTACCGGAATGTCGCCATCGTTCGACCTCCGATGCACGCAGGACGTGCCGGGATGGTGCTTTGCCTGATAGGAGCGTATCGGCGTTTGTCGCGGTTGTAAGCGCCTTCGGTTCTCAACCGTGAGCTATCTGAACCGCCAGTACCGTTCCATCGGCACGCCGTCGCCGTACGCGCGGGCGTAGCCGCCCATGGCGGCATCGATTTCCTCGCGGCTGTGGCCGACTCCAACGTAATCGAAAATGGTCGGGAGCTGGCTGGGATAGGACATGATCGCCTCGATCTTGGCGTCCCACACGCTGCTGACATCGACCAGTGCCGCCACCTCGACCTGCCCGTCCAGATCATCCAGTCGCGCCTGCAGCCGGGTTGGATTGAGCGAATAGGGTAGATCCTCGTAGAACCAGACTTCATGGCCAGCCTGACGCAGTATCCGGGCTGCTTCGAACGCCAGCTGGTGATCGACGTGGAACCCGCTCGCCAGTGGCGCGTAGAAGCGGAACGAGCCGTCGCCGCCGTTTGCGTCGAGCCAGGCGGCGATGGCGGCCGGGAGGTCGGCGTCGTTCGCGGCGGGCCGGGCGAAAAGCTGGTCGTTGTTCAGGTAGGTGTGACCCCGGTAGATGGCGTCGTGGAACGGCAGGAAAACATCGGTGGCGCCTAGTGCCTTCGAGGCGACCGCCTCCTCCGCCCGCCGTCCGGCGATAACATCGGCCGAGGACATCCCCCAGCCCCGGTGCATCGCTTCGGCGAATTCGCTCAACGGCTCGGAGCGATCGGGCTCGCTGCCGAAGATCAGGGCGATCTCGGTCTGCTTGCCGGCGCGGGCAGCCAGGGCGGCCGCGCCGCCGGCCGAGAGGGCGATGTCATCGTAGTGCGGGGAGAGAAAAACGTGGCGATCCGGTGCGATTACCACCGATGCCGCCGTTTGCCGATCAACCATCCCATCCTTCTCCACCGAACGAAACCGGTTCCGGAAAACATGGGATCGATTGTACATGCGGGGTGCCCGCGAGCAGCGGGCACCCGAGGGCGACTAGTCGGCCGAGAGAACGGTCAAGGTGGTCGTAATTGGCTCGTCGGCGAGGATCTCCCGCACCGCCCGGCCCTTGCGCACGATCCGCTTCAGCGTGTCCGGGGTGATGGTCTGACTGGCGTCGCAGGCGGCCGAATCGGGATTCGGGTGGACCTCGATGATCAGGCCGTCCGCGCCGGCGGCCAGCGCCGCCAGGCTCATCCGCTCCACCAGCGCCCGCTTGCCGGTACCATGCGAGGGATCGACGATTACTGGCAGGTGGGTGAGATCCTTCGCGACCGGAACGGCGTTGAGATCGAGGGTGAAGCGGGTCGAGTTGTCGAAGCTGCGGATGCCTCGCTCGCAGAGCACGACGTCCGGATTGCCGGCGGCGAGGATGTACTCGGCGCTCATCAACCACTCTTCGATCGTGGCCGAGAAGCCGCGCTTGAGCAGCACCGGCTTGCCCGATCGCCCCACCTTTTTCAGCAGCGGCGTGTTCTGCATGTTGCGCGTGCCGATTTGCAGCATGTCGCTGTACTCGGCAATCAGCTCGACCTGATCGGGCTCCATGACTTCGGTGACGATCGGCAGACCGGTGAGTTCGCGCGCCCGCGCCATGTGCTTGAGCCCATCCTCGCCGAGACCCTGGAACGAGTACGGGCTGGAGCGCGGCTTGAAGGCGCCGCCCCGGAGCATGGTGGCGCCGGCTTCCTTGACCATTCGGGCAATCTCGACCGTATCGCGCTCGTTCTCAATCACGCACGGACCGGCCATGATCACCGGCTCGGCGCCGCCGATGGCCACGTCGCCGACCATGATCACGCTCGGCGCCGCCTTGGCGTCCTTCGTCGCCAGCATGTACGGCTTGTGCTTGCGCTGAACGGAAACGACGCCCGCGATATCGAGGGCGCCGTCGTGCATCTCTCCGTCAATGGCTACGGT
>JADLGF010000179.1 GCA_020849415.1 Thermomicrobiales bacterium | reverse complement strand
GTTCACGCGCACACCACCTACGGCCGGATCGGCGTGAAGGTTTGGATCTACCGTGGCGATGTGATGCCGGAGCGTAAGCCGGTTGAAGCGCTGCTCGGTGACCTGCCGGCGATTGCCGACTAGTTCGCCGGTTTGGCGAGGGAGTATTCGCAATGTTGATGCCGAAGCGAACCAAGCACCGCAAGATGATGAAGGGCCGGATGACCGGTAAGGCCTACCGTGGCTCCCAGATCTCCTTCGGTGAGTTCGGACTTCAGGCGCTGGAGCCCGCGTGGGTGAACAGCCGGCAGATCGAGGCGGCCCGCCGCTCGATCACCAACTACCTGAAGCGTGGTGGCAAGGTTTGGATCCGGATTTTCCCGGACAAGCCGGTCACGAAGAAGCCGGCCGAAACCCGCATGGGTTCGGGCAAGGGCAACCCTGAGTACTGGGTGGCCGTCGTGAAGCCTGGGCGCATGCTCTTCGAGGTTTCCGGCGTCTCCCGCGAGCGCGCTGAAGAGGCGCTGCGCCGCGCCGGTATGAAGATGCCGATGGATGTCCGCTTCGTGGCGAAGGAAGAAGTCGGCATCGGCTTCCCCGAGCCGAAGACGGTCATCGATCTCGATGCGATCGACGAACTGGTCGCTGAGGAGGTCCTCGCGTGAAAGCGTCCGAAATTCGCGCGATGAGTGGGGATCAGATGGATCAAACCCTGACCGATCTCCACACCGAATGGCGGAACCTCCGGTTTCAGGAGGCAGTCGGTCAGCTGACCGCCACGGCGCGCATTGGCCAGATCCGGCGGGATATCGCCCGGATTCACACGGTTCGAACGGAGCGGGAGATCGATGCGGCGCTGACGGCGCTGGTCGAAGCCTCCGCTGAGTAAACGAGGTAGCGGAGGATGACGGAAGCCGAAGTCACGACCGAGGTCGTGGAGGCGCGCAAGCCCCGGACGCAAAAAGTCGGCCGTGTGGTGAGCAACAAAATGGACAAGTCGGTGGTGGTGGCGGTTGATTTCGTTCGCCGGCACCCGATCTACAACAAGCGGATCACGCGCACGAGCCGGTTCGTGGCGCACGATCCGGAGAACGCGTGCAACGAGGGAGACCTGGTTCGGATCGAAGAGACCCGGCCGCTCTCCAAGACGAAGCGCTGGGTCGTCCGCGAGATTCTCGAGCGGGGCGTGCAGATCTAGCTCCGTTCGGGGTTTTGAGGAGCGGCGCGAGGGCGCCGCTGGAAGGTAAGAAGCCGTGATTCAGCCACAATCTCGTTTGAAAGTCGCCGATAACAGCGGCGCCCGGGAGATCATGTGCATCCGGGTGCTCGGCGGTTCCTCGGTGAAATCCGGTGGCGTGGGCGATATCATCATCGCTTCGGTGAAATCGGCCCAGCCGAACGCCGGTGTGAAGAAGGGTGATGTCGTGCGGGCCGTGGTGGTGCGGACGGCGCAGGAATACGGCCGACCGGATGGCAGCCACATCAAGTTCGATGACAACGCCGCGGTGCTGATCAACGCGGCCGGCAACCCGCGTGGTACGCGCATCTTCGGCCCGGTGGCCCGCGAGCTGCGCGAGCGCCAGTACATGCGAATCGTTTCGCTCGCGCCGGAAGTGCTCTAGGCACGGCGGGCGAGAAGGGAAAGTAGGCCGAGGATGCGAAAGATCCGGCGTGGCGATGAGGTCATCGTCATCAGCGGTCGGAACAAGGGGCAAACGGGCACGGTCCGGGCGAACCTTACCGAACAGGACCGCGTGGTGGTCGAAGGCGTCAACATCATCATCAAGCACATCAAGGCAGGCCGGGCGCGGCAGGCGGGGCGTGTTGAGGTCGAGGGGCCGCTGCACATCTCCAATGTCAAGCTCATCTGCCCGAGCTGTGGGAAGCCGACGCGGGTCGGCGTGCGCGCCAACGAGGCGGGCAAGAACAGTCGCTACTGCAAGACGTGCGACGCGACCATTCCCCAGGGCGAGCTGTAGCAGCGCGTTTTGAGTGGAGTGCGTAATTAATCGGCGGATGGCCTGAGCGCGGAAACGGCCGCGGACCAGGCGGGAACATCCAGAGTATTCACGCCAGCGAAGGGAATGCCGGCATGGCGAGATTGCGAGACACGTATCGGAGCGAGGTCGTTCCCCAGTTGATGGAGGACTTCCAGTACACGAGCGTGATGCAGGTGCCTCAAGTTACGAAGATTGTCGTCAATATTGGCCTCGGTGAGGCGGTGCAGAATGCCCGCGCCATCGAAGCCGCCGTAGGTGACCTGACGTCGATCACCGGCCAGAAGCCGGTGGTGACGCGGGCCAAGAAATCGATCGCGGCCTTCAAGCTCCGGGCTGGCATGCCGATCGGCGCGATGGTAACCCTTCGCGGCGATCGGATGTATGAGTTCCTCGATCGTCTCGTTTCGGCCAGCCTCCCGCGGATCCGCGACTTCCGGGGTATTTCGCCGAACTCGTTCGATGGTCGCGGTAATTACACGCTCGGCCTTCGGGATCAGATCATGTTCCCGGAGATCGACTACGACAAGATCGACAAGACCCGCGGTCTCGAGATCAGCATCGTAACGAGCGCGCAAAACGACGAGGAAGGACGACGCCTGCTCACCCTCATGGGCATGCCGTTCGCCAAGACCGGAAATCGGTAGAGGAGCCACTGATGGCCAAGGAATCATGGATCGTCAAGGCGAACAAGCCGGCGAAATACCAGACTCGCCAGGTGAATCGCTGCAAGCTTTGCGGCCGCAGCCGCGCCTACATTCGCAAGTTCGGCACGTGCCGCATCTGCTTCCGCGAGCTCGCCTCGACTGGCAAGCTGCCGGGCGTGACCAAGAGCAGCTGGTAAGCGGCCGCGCCGCTTTTTCCGGCGCGCATGGAGGCAGATGAATGACCATCAACGATCCTATCAGCGATATGCTGACGCGCATCCGCAACGCGGGCATGGCGCGCAAGGCAACCACCACCATGCCTTCGACCAAGGTGCTGGTGGCGATTGCGGCGATCCTCAAGGATGAGGGCTACATCACCGATTTCCAGGTGATCGAGAAGTCGCCGCAGAACGAACTCGAGGTCACGCTCCGCTACGGCGCCGATCGCCGGCACGCAATCCGCGAGATCAAGCGGGTGAGCAAGCCGGGCCTGCGCGTTTACGCGGGCAAGGATCGCGTGCCGCGCGTTCGCAGCGGTCTCGGGGTGGCGATTGTCAGCACCACGCAGGGCGTGATGTCTGGCTACGAGGCGCGCCGTCGCGGCATCGGCGGCGAGGTGCTCTGCACCGTCTTCTAGGAGACGGCAGCGAGCGCTTCGCGGAGGAAGCACGAACATGTCACGAATTGGCCAGCGTCCGATCACCGTCCCGAACAACGTCGAGATCGTGATCGATGAAAACAACAACGTCAGCGTGAAGGGCCCGAAGGGTCAGATGCAGGCGTCGTTCGATACCGCGCTCACCCTGAAGCGCGAGGAGAACGTGATCACCGTTGAGCGCCCGAACGACGAGCGGCGCAACCGCTCGCTCCACGGCCTCACCCGCACCCTGCTCTCGAACATGGTCACCGG
>JADLGF010000178.1 GCA_020849415.1 Thermomicrobiales bacterium | reverse complement strand
GTCGATATCGCCTTCGACACGAAGGAACTGGAAGGTCCCGCCGGGATCGATTTCACCATCACCCTGACCAACAACGGCGCCGCCGAGCACGATTTCATCATTCGTGACACCGAGTTCGGCACGGCGCTGGTCGCCGGTGGCGCCAGTGAGACCATCACGGTCAATCTCCCGGCCGGTGAGTACACGTTCTTCTGCTCCGTGCCTGGTCACGAAGCGGCCGGCATGGTCGGCACGCTGACGATCACCGAAGGCGGCGGAGCTGCCGCGCCGGAGGGTGACGACGAGCCTGCCAAAGAGCCCGAAGGCGACGCCACCGAAGAATCGACCGAGGGAGAAGCCCCGGTGGCCCCGGGTGAATCGGTTGACCTGAACATCGAGGCCGTCGACATCGCGTTCGACACCAAGGCGCTCGAAGGACCGGCCAACACCGATTTCACCATCACCCTGACCAACAACGGCGCCGCCCAGCACGACTTCGTCATCGAGGGCACTGACTTCAAGACCGAGATCCTCAACGCGGGCGAGAGCCAGACGATCACGGTCAATCTCCCGGCCGGTGAGTACACCTTCTTCTGTTCGATCCCGGGCCACCGTCCGGCCGGTATGGAAGGCACCCTGACCATCACCGAGGGCGGCGGAGCGGTCGTCGCTCCGGCCGAGGAGGAAGCTTCCGAGGAAGCGGATACCACCGAGGAAACCACCGGCGATGAGGCTCCGGTCGCCTCTGGTGAATCGGTTGACCTGAACATCGAGGCCGTCGACATCGCGTTCGACACCAAGGAATTGGCTGGTCCGGCCAACACCGATTTCACCATCACCCTGACCAACAACGGCGCCGCCCAGCACGACTTCGTCATCGAGGGCACTGACTTCAAGACCGAAATCCTCAACGCTGGTCAGAGCGAGACCATCACCGTCAATCTCCCGGCCGGTGAGTACACCTTCTTCTGTTCGATCCCGGGCCACCGTCCGGCCGGCATGGAAGGCACCCTGACCATCACCGAGGGTGGCGGAGCGGTCGTCGCTCCGGCCGAGGAGGAAGCCGCCGAAGAGGACGCCACGGCAGAGGCCGACGCGTCCGAGGAAGCGACGGGTGACGATGCCGCCGCAACCGCCGGCGAACCGGTTGAACTCCAGATCGAAGCCGTCGACATCGCGTTCGACACCAAGGAATTGGCTGGTCCGGCCAACACCGACTTCACGATCACGCTGACGAACAACGGCGCCGCCCAGCACGACTTCGTCATCGAAGGCACCGACTTCAAGACCGAAATCCTGAACGCCGGTCAGAACCAAACCATCACGGTCAATCTCCCCGCCGGTGAGTACATCTTCTATTGCTCGATCCCGGGCCACCGCCCGGCCGGCATGGAAGGCACCCTGACGATCACCGAGGCTGGTGGCGCCGCCGCTGCCCCGGCCGACGAGGAAGCAACGGAGGAAGCCGCCACTGAGGCTACCGCGGAAGCGACTCCAGCCGATGCCGCCACTCCGGAAGCAAGCGGTGAGCCGGTCGAGTTGCAGATCGAGGCTGTTGATATCGCGTTCGACACCAAGGAACTCGCGGCCCCGGCGGGCGTCGACTTCACCATCACCCTGACCAACAACGGCGCGGCCCAGCACGATTTCATCATCGAGGGCACCGACTTCAAGACCGAGATCCTCAACGCGGGCCAGAGCGAGACGATCACCGTCAATCTTCCGGCCGGTGAATACACCTTCTATTGCTCGATCCCGGGTCACCGCCCGGCCGGTATGGAAGGCAAACTGATCGTCACCGAGCAGGCCGATTCGGGCGACGACGACGCGTCCGCCGGTGGCGAAGCGGTGGACGTCCAGATCGAGGCGGTCGACATTGCATTCGACACCAAGGAACTCGAAGGTCCGGCTAACACCGACTTCACCATCACCTTGACCAACAACGGCGCCGCCCAGCATGACTTCGTCATCGAGGGCACCGATTTCAAGACCACGATCCTCAACGCCGGCCAGAGCGAGACGATCACTGTCAACCTTCCGCCCGGTGAGTACACCTACTACTGCTCGATTCCGGGTCACCGGCCCTCCGGTATGGAAGGCAAGCTGATCATCAGCTAGCTCCCGCCGAACGAGCGGAACGAAGCGAGGCGGGCTGGATTCTCCGGCCCGCCTCGATCGATTAACCGGAGCGAACGGTGGCCCGGATCGCGGCGAGTACCGGCGGGTTTCGGTATCATTCTTCCAGCGTCAACTAAGCAGTTTTCATCGGCAGTGCCGCCGATTCGTGGAGGGACCCCAATATGTCACAAACGATTACACGCGCCCCGCTCGCCGATATCGACGCCATTAAGAGCGCGATCGCCGGCTCGATCGGCGTGAGCGGCAACGAGGTCGAGGTGCTCGATGCCGATCGCATCCGCGCCTCGGTGATCGACGCCCTTGTCTACACATCGTCCTTCGGTGATGACCAACCGCGCGATTTCGCCCGCTGGTTGATCCGCGCGGTCGCCCCACAACTTGGCGCTTTTCCGGCCTCGATCAACGAACTCTACCTCGCGGCAGGTCGGGGCGAATACGCGAACGCCACCGCCCCGGCGATCAACATCCGCGCCATGGCGTACGACAACGCCCAGGCCGTCTTCCGCGCCGCCCGGGCCAACGAAAACAAGATATTCCTGTTCGAAATCGCCCGGTCCGAAATCGCCTACACCTGGCAACGACCCGCCGAATACGCCGCGAGCGTGCTCGCCGCCGCGATCAAGGAGAACTGGCGAGGACCGGTCTTCCTGCAGGGCGACCACGTCCAGGCGCTCCGCACCGCCTACGGCAGTGATCCCGATAAGGAGATCGGCGTCGTCCGGAATCTGACCCAGGAGGAGATCGAAGCCGGTTTCTATAACATCGATATCGACGCCTCAACGCTGGTCGATATCGACGAACCCGATCTGGTGGTGCAGCAGGAGAAGAACTACCGCCACACCGCCGAACTGACGGCCTTCATTCGCTCGATCGAACCGGCGGGGATCACGGTGTCGGTGGGCGGCGAGATCGGCGAGGTCGGGAAGCACAATTCGACCGTCGCCGACCTGGATGCATTCATGACCGGCTTCGTCCCGGCCATGGAGCGGCACAGCCAGGCGGCCGGCCGGGCACTGACCGGCATCAGCAAGATCAGCGTCCAGACCGGCACGCGCCACGGCGGCTTGGTGCTGCCGGACGGCTCGATCGCCGATGTCGCCGTCGATTTCGACACCCTGGCGGAACTCTCGAAGGCCGCCCGCGATCGCTACGGACTCGGCGGCGCCGTGCAGCATGGCGCCTCGACCCTGCCCGAAGCGGCGTTCGGTCGCTTCGCCGAGGCGAACGCGATCGAGGTGCACCTCGCCACCGCTTTCCAGAGCATCGTGCTCGATTCCGGGCACTTCCCGGCCGATCTGCGCGAACGCCAGAACGCCTGGTTGGTCGAGAATCGCGTGCAGGAGCGAAAAGAGGGCGAAACCGAGCAGCAGTTCCTCGCCAAGACGCGGAAGCGGGTCTTCGGTCCGTTCAAACGCGAGCAGTGGGACCTGCCGGAAGCGGCCCGAAACCAGATCATGGCCGAACTCGAAGCGACCTACAGCAACATCATGCAACGCCTCGGCGTGACCGGCACCTCGGCGCTCGTCGATCGGATCATTGCGCCGGTCGAGGTCGAAATCGCCCCGCCACCGGTTGGGTAACACCTGCCCGTGGGCTCGAAGCCCACGGCTAGGGACGGAAACGGCTCCGCCGTTTTGGTGGGGCACCGGACAATCATCTTTCCGGCACCCAGGCGCGAAGGTCAACCCCAAGCGCCGGAGGCGCTTCCGTCCCTAGCCTTATGCTTCCAGCATAAGGAACTCACACCAACCGCCGCGCCTCCACCCAAAGCCAGAAACCAAATCCGGGCGCGGGAATCGCACGGTCGATCCTGTACATTCGAAGAACCGACGGGCGCACATTCAGGTAGCGATCCGCATTCGAGGATGGCAGCGTTAGCCCCGCCAGCACCACGAAGTGCGCCAGTTCACTGAGACCAGACCCGGTGGTCCATCTCCGCTCAATCTCGAACCCGTCGCCAAGCGCCTTCACTACATCCACGCGCGAAATGTGGCGGCGAAACCCGACCTCCTCCACCTCCGGAATCCGCACGCCCCGGTGAATGACATCGGCCAGGTAGCGGTAGAGATTGAGGCTGTCGAAGCCGGCGGTCAGTCCGGCGTTCGGCACGCGTAGCCGGAGCGCACCGCCCGGCTTCAGCACCCGACCCAACTCCCGGTAGAGCGCACGATCGTCCCGCACGAGTTCGAGCACACCCTCGATCTCGATCCGGTCGACCGAGGCATCCGCCAACGGCAACGATCCGTGCCGGCACCGCAACGACCAGCGTCCGCCGGCATCGGCGACCAGAATCGGCTCCGTGGCGCCTTCGAAGCGTTCCTGATTCAGCTCGATGGCGTTGCTCCGCCTGCGCCACATCGGATGCTCGAGCGGCCGGCTGACCCGGATCGCCACTTCGGTCATACACACTCCATCGGACCACGCCAATTCAGCCCGTATAATCACATCACACGCCATACGATGTCCGGCGTTCATCGCTTCACCCGAGAGTAGTCATGCAACCAAGCGCGCTCCATCCGTTC